>JAJQJO010000012.1 GCA_021323495.1 Cellvibrio sp.
CCTTTCCCTAACGTGGGTGCTGTAAAAGAAAGTCTGCATTTTCTGCAAAAGACCTTTCGTGTACGTCAATGTGAAGATAGTGTATTTAAGAATCGTACCCGCCCCTGTTTGCAATACCAAATCAAACGCTGCACCGCACCTTGCGTAGAATTTATCTCACCCGCAGATTACAAAACAGATGTGTACCACACCAGCTTGTTCCTGACGGGCAATGCCGACAAATTGCTGGGTGAGTTAGCGGACAAGATGGATGTAGCAGCGCAACAATTGGAATTTGAAAAAGCGGCAGCTTATCGCGACCAGATTACAGCATTGCGCACTGTACAATCCCAGCAGGTGATTGAGGAGGGCAATGGTGATATAGATGTAATCGCTGCAGAAATGCGCGCATCTGCGATTTGTGTACATGTATTGTTTATTCGCCAGGGGCGAATTTTAGGTAGCCGTAGTTTTTATCCATCGGCCACATTGGCTGAAACTCCGGCAGAAATCCTCGCCGAATTTATTCCGCAATTTTATCTCGCCAGTAGCGGCCGTGAAATTCCGCGCGAGTTGATTGTGGGTAGCCAAGTGGAAGAGGTCGAGCTGATACGCGATGCATTGCAGCAAGCGGCGGGGCGTCAAATATCGATCAACCATCAGGTCCGCAGCCATCGCGCGCAGTGGTTACAAATGGCAGCGACTGCGGCACAACAAAATTTAATTGCTCATATTAATAATAAAAAGAATTCATTGGATCGTTTTCTGGCCTTACAAGAAGCGCTTAATCTGGATGAAACACCGCAGCGCCTCGAGTGCTTTGATATAAGCCATAGCAGTGGCGAGCTAACCGTTGCCAGTTGCGTAGTATTTGATAACAACGGTCCGCTCAAATCCGATTATCGTCGCTTCAATATCGAAGGCATTACTCCCGGAGACGATTACGCCGCAATGGAGCAGGCGCTGACACGGCGCTACACGCGCTTGCAGAATGGCGAGGGCAAACTACCTGATATTTTATTGATCGATGGCGGCAAAGGGCAGTTAGGTAAGGCTACTGAGGTGCTCGCGGAACTGGGCGTGCAGGGCGTGCAGCTAATCGGTGTCGCCAAGGGCTCTACGCGCAAGGCGGGATTTGAAACGTTATTTGATGGTGAGACGGGGGCGGAGATCGTATTACCCGGTGATTCTCCGGCGCTGCATTTGATCCAGCATATCCGTGACGAATCCCATCGCTTTGCTATTACCGGCCACAAACAGCGACGCGATAAAAAACGTAAAACCTCAACGTTGGAGGATGTTCCAGGAATCGGTGCGAATCGCCGCCGTGAGTTGTTGCGTCATTTTGGGGGATTACAGGAAGTGCAAAATGCCAGTATCAACGATTTAGCGCGCGTAAATGGAATTAGCCAACGGCTTGCGGAAGAAATCTATGCATTTTTCCATAACGATTAGGTCGCGGCGATACATGCTCCGATTGTTTCAGTAATATAACCAAAAGATGTTAATGGCCACTTGCTGGTGTATTATCGCGCCCGAACAATGACTGTTTCCTGGAATTGCTTATGAATCTTGCCAACCAACTTACCTTGCTGCGGATATTTTTAATCCCGCTCTTTGTGGTTGTTTTTTATCTCCCCTTTGGTTGGGCATACATAGTCTCTTCATTGATTTTCAGTATTGCCGCCATTACCGACTGGGCCGATGGTTATGTTGCCCGCAAATACAATCAAAGCACTCCTTTTGGTGCCTTCCTTGATCCGGTCGCTGACAAGCTGATGGTGGCGATTGCGCTCCTCTTGTTGGTGACCTTGCATCATGATTCGGCCTGGTTTGTGGTCGCCGCCGCAGTGATTGTTGGTCGTGAGATTGTTATATCGGCTTTGCGTGAGTGGATGGCAGAAGTAGGGCAGCGTGCAAGTGTTGCGGTTTCAAGTATTGGCAAAATCAAAACCACCTTGCAAATGACGGCGATTATTGTGCTCCTGGCTAACATTTCCCTATTGCTTCCCATAGGTTTTGTTGCGTTGGCGGGTGCTGCAGTGCTAACACTTTGGTCGATGATCCTGTATTTGCGCGCTGCCTGGCCCTATCTTTTGCCAAAATCGACGGATAAATAACGGCTTTTTGATCGACCTGCACAGCAATTAAACAACTGCCAAAAAACCTGCTTACGACTTGGATAAAAGACTAGGATTTTCAAAATGAGTCCGCTAGAATTGCGGCCTCTTGAAATGGCGCGATAGCAAAGCGGTTATGCTCTGGATTGCAAATCCAGCTAGTCCGGTTCGACTCCGGATCGCGCCTCCATTTTTACCCTTTTACGTACCGACGTAAAAGCACTCCGCCCGAGTGGTGAAATCGGTAGACACAACAGATTTAAAATCTGTCGATCTTTTGGTCGTGCCGGTTCAAGTCCGGCCTCGGGCACCATCTTCAAGTTCAGTATTATCCCGATACGTTTAAAAACCCGCAGAAATGCGGGTTTTTTTATGCTTTTATCTTTGTTCCTCAAGGCGTGGTATCGCTGGTTATAATTTCCAAACCGGGAGGCGCCTGTTGGGTAATATTGATAAAGGCATTAATGTTCAGCGGTTTTTGTGCTGCGTCGATAGAGGTCTGCAAATAAAATTGCGGCAATATTTTTTTCCGCAATATCACTACCGTAATTATTTTTGCTGCGGTTTGTATTTTTTATTCCCGTGTGTCCGGCATCGTTCGGGATTGACTGCGCATATAGTAGCTTTGCGAGTATTGCATGAGCAGCGATGCCAATAAATAAAATTTAAGTATCGCCAGGATAGGGCGGCCAGCAAAATACTGGGGAAGGGACAACGTGCGCCTTATTTTTTAATCATAAATCCAAGTCTGTCGATCAGTTTTTGTCTCACTTGTCATGTGACCTGCGTCGCATGATTTCTGTGGCTCTCTGGGCATAAACCCGTACGCCTGGTGCTTGTCAGCCGTACGAACATTTGTGCGTATGCATTGCCTGTGTTTAAACATATTCCGCGGTAAAAATTACCTTCCTGATGTGCCACGTTTGGTTAAAAGCCTGCGGTTTAATCCCATGTTTCTGCATTTCACCAAAGTGAGATGAATCAGGCTCGCGCTTCTACGTACCATAAGCGGGCTCACTGAACCCCTATAACCCAATTTCAAATAACAAGTACCGGTTTAAGACGAGCAATCAACTGTGAGGTTATGCCGTAATTTCATCTCCATTTTTCAACATTCAACGCAGCGCAGCTCATATAGCAAACTACAGAGTAAGTAACGCTTTGGCGTAGCACTGCGTCATTCCAGTTCTATTGGAGGCAACTCAATGAACACCTTTATAAATATAAATAGGTGGTGCAGAAGTATTAACAACCTGTGTTACCCGTTAGTGGTAGGTATATCCGCTTTGCTGGTTGCTGGATCGGCAGCGGCCCAAGCGCCGAAATCCACTGACTTCCAGCGAACGGTGGTGGCAGAGGGATTGGATTTACCCATGGAGTTTGAAATTTCGGCCGATGGCCGCGCATTTGTGGTGAGCAAGTGCGGAAAGTTTTACGGTTGGAAACTGGATGCGGGTGTCGCCACTGTGACATCTACGGTGCCCAACGTGCGCTGTGTATTTGAAGATGGATTATTGAGCGTAGCGCTCGATCCGAAATTTACCCAGAACGGTTTTATCTATTTCCAATACACATCGCCAGGGAGTAAAACCCGCGTGTCGCGCTTTACCGTGAACGCCAATAACGCGCTGGTGGCAGGATCTGAATCCATCATGTTGGAATGGATAACCGGCAACGAAGCCCATGGCCATATGGGTGGCAGCTTGAAGTTTGATAAGAGCGGCAACCTGTTGATCACTACCGGCGATAACAATGCCGCGAGTGGTTATTTCTCGTCAGGCGCCCAGGCGACCTCCGGTAATACCAATGACTTGCGCGGTAAAGTCTTGCGCATCACCCCGACGGCGGATGGCAAGTACACGATTCCAACGGGTAATTTATTTCCCGCTGATGCAACCCATCGCGCGGAAATTTACGGTATGGGTTTTCGCAATCCCTTCCGCATTAATATCGATCCATTGACCGGTTATGCGTACCTTGGCGATATAGGTCCGGATTCTTCGACCGCGAGCGCTGAGGGCCCTGGCGGTATGGATGAATTGAATGAGCTGCGCACGGCGGGCAACTATGGCTGGCCCTACATCATCGGCTTTAACGAGCCCTACGCAGGATTTAATCCGACCAACATCGTCAATAATTTTGCGACGAATACCGGTGCGAAAAATCTCCCGGCCGCGAAACCGGCGCTTTGGACCATCCGCCATCAGGCGACCATGGCGGGGCCGGTGTATCGTTTTAATCCGGCGATCACCAATGAATTCAAATTGCCCGAGTATTACGACGGCCGGTTGATTTTTTGGGATTTCAATAGCAGCAAGTTTTCAACGATCAATTTGGCCGCAGGTGGTAATCCACCGGTTGCAGAAGAATTTCCGCTGAACACGGCGAATTTCCAGGGCGCTATTGATGTAGAACTTGATCCGCGTACCCATCAACTTTACGTGCTGCAATGGGGCTCCGGTTGCTGCGACAAGGAGCCCTTTGGTAACGGCATCCTGTATCGTTTTGATTACATCGGCGACCGCGATAACGGTACCAATGTTGCCTTGGGTGGTGTTGCGACTGCGACCTCCGAAACCGGTGGAAATCTGGCTGCTTATGCCATTGATGGCAATCCGACGACTCGCTGGGAGAGCCTCGCCTCTGATCCTCAAAGCCTGACGGTTGACCTGCGTACACCCACAACGATTGAGACCATTATTATTAAATGGGAAGCAGCATTTAGCTCCAGATACATTATCGAAGGTTCGGTTAATGGTACTACCTGGGAGCGTTTAGTCACCAACAATAATGGTACCGGCAATGCCGAATTGCACATGATTAATTCAAGTGCCGCCTATCGTTACGTGCGTTTGACAGGCACAGCGCGAGCAAGTGCTTATGGCCACTCAATCTACGAGTTTGAAGTATTTGGGGGGGATGAACCGGAGCAACCGCTCACGCAATTCGCCTATTTGAATATGCCCAAAACACTGGATGCCAGTTTCAACGGCGTGCCCAGGTTGTTGTCGCAAACCGGTGTATTCAGCAACACGCCGAATATGGTACCGATTGCGAACCTTGTACCTTTTGCACCCAACAGCCAGCTGTATTCCGATAACGCCACCAAGGCGCGGTGGATATCGCTGCCTGCCAATACCAAAGTGAAATGGGATGCGAAGGAAAACTGGATTTATCCGCAGGGCACAGTCGTAGTGAAAAACTTCGAGCTGCCGACCAATGCGGCGAATCCTGCGACGAAAAAACGCTTGGAAACCCGTCTGTTGGTTGTTAAGGCTGATGGTAAAGTTTATGGCGTTACCTATAGATGGCGTGCTGATAACAGCGATGCTGATCTGTTAACCACCGGTGCCCAGCAAAGCGTCAGTATTACCAATGCCGACGGCACCACCACTAACCAGACCTGGACTTTCCCGAGTCCGACCGAGTGTATGGATTGCCACAACGCACAATCTGCACAGGTCCTGGGTTTGAGCACTCGGCAGTTGAACGGCAATTACGCCTATCCCAACGGTGTGACCGAAAACCAATTGGTGCATTGGAACAATCTCAACCTGTTTACTCCGGCGTTCACCAATAGCCAGGTTCCCGGGTTCGACAAAATGGTTGCGCTCAACGACACCAGTGCATCACTCGAAACCAGGGTGAAATCCTATCTCGATGCCAACTGCGCGCATTGCCATGGCACGGGCAATGGGGGATCGCAATGGGACGCGCGTTTTAATACACCGCTGAGCCAGATGAAAATCGTAAACCTTGCTACCACCGGTATTCGCGATTATGTGGCCGACTATGGCATCACCAATGCGAAAGTCGTGGCTGCTGGCGCGCCGCAGCAGTCGGTGCTGTACATCCGCGATAAAAGCGTCAACCCGAATGACCGTATGCCACCGATCGGCCGTGCACTCGAACATAAGGAATACATTGCGGTGCTCGACCAGTGGATTACCAGTCTCACGGATACTCCAGCCCAAGGCAAAACGCTGCTGTCCAAAAGCAAACCAGTAACTGTCTCGTCATTTGAAGGTGGTTTTGTCGGTGGCAATGTGGTTGATGGTGATGCATTAACCCGCTGGGGCAGTCAGTTCGCCGATCCGCAATGGATCGAAATCGATCTGCAAACGGCGCAGGGTATCAGTGAAATCAAACTGGTGTGGGAGGCGGCTTACGGCAAGAACTACACCATCCAGGGATCACTGGATCGCAGCCAATGGACGACCCTGGTGACCAAAACCAATGGTACCGGTGGGACTGAAACCCATAGCAATTTGTCCGGTTCCTATCGCTACATCCGCCTGAACGGCACAGTGCGCGGTACCGTGTGGGGCTACTCGCTGTTTGAATTTGAAGTCTGGGGTGGTAGCGATACACAAGTGCCCACGCCGACCATCAGCTTCACCTCGCCCACGGCAAACCAGCAATATAACCAGGGCAGTGCGGTGAGCTTGCAGGTGTCGGTTTCCGACGCGGCTTGGTTTAGCAGTGGTGGTACTTATCGTTATACATTGGATAGCAATGCGGCAGTTCCGGTCGCTAATGCCAATCCGGTTAGCATCCCGGCGCCAGCAGTGGGGCAGCATAGCTTGCGCATTCAGTTATACAACTCTGCAGGCCAGGCAGTAGGCACAGCGAAGACGGTCAACTTCACCGTTAATCCAACGCAAACGCCGGTGCTGATCTCGCAAAACAAAACGGTTACGACCTCGGCGGTGATGGGTGGCAACACCGGCGCGGCAGCGGTCGACGGCAATATGGCCACGCGTTGGGAAAGTGTTTTTGCTGATAACCAATTCATCCAGATTGATCTGGGCACCAAACTGAAAATCAGCCAGATAGTGCTGGAATGGGAGGCGGCGTACGGCAAAGGTTACGTCATTGAAGTCTCTGATACCGGTACCGGCGGCTGGACGGAATTATTCCGTACCACCACCGGCAATGGCGGCCAGGATGCACTGACCGTGAATGGCCAGGGGCGTTACGTCCGTCTGACCGGCATTACGCGTGGAACCCAGTATGGCTTCTCGCTGTGGGAATTCCGTGTCTACGGTAATTCGTTGGACGTGGTGACTACACCAACGATCAGCATCGCATCGCCAACTGCCGGTCAACAATTTGTGCTCGGCAATAGCGTCAGCCTGCAAGTTGGAGTAAGCGATGCAACCTGGTTCAGCTCGGGTGGTAGTTATCGTTACTCGCTCAATAACGCGGCGGCGATCCGGGTTGCCAACGCGACCCCGGTCAACCTGGGTGCATTGCCAGTCGGCGATCATAACCTCGTCGTGACACTACTGAATGCGCAGAACCTGGCGGTAGGTGTGAGCAGTACGGCCACCTTTACTGTCAAGACACTGGGTACTACACCGCCCACTCCAAGCCCGGCGAAACTTGCACCGACAGGATCAACTGCTTCCAGCTTCCTGGGCGGTAATACGGTCGCCAGTGCCCATGATGGCAATGTCGCAACACGTTGGGAAAGCGCGCAAACCGATACCCAATATATCCAATTGGATATGGGCAAAAGCGTGTACTTCACCCGCGCGGTGCTGAATTGGGAAGCGGCCTACGGCAAGAGCTATGTGATCGAGGTGTCTGAAACTGGCGCCACCTGGGAAATTGCCAATACCACAACTAACAGTGATGGCGGTATCGATACCCTGATGCTGGATGGCCAGAAAGGGCGCTATATCCGCATGCGTGGTGTACAGCGTGCAACTGCCTACGGTTATTCACTGTTTGAGTTCGAGGTGTACGGCGTTCCTGCCGATACCAACCCTGCGCTGATCAGCTTCCTGTCACCGGCAAATGATGCGGTGATAGCGCAGACCGAGGCGGTAAAATTCCGCGTCGCCATTACCGATGCGAATTGGATGCCGAATGGTGGTTACGTGTATGCGCTGGATACTAACCCGGCGGTGCGGGTGAACAATCTCAATGAGATCAACCTGGGACTGTTATCGACTGGCCAACATAGTTTGCGCGTTAGCCTGGTCAATAGCAGTGGTGTGGAAGTCAGTGTGCCTAAAGTGCGCAAATTCCGTGTGAGTTGCGGAACGACTTGTCCGAAAGTGTTGGTCTTTTCCAAAACCTCCGGGTTCCGTCACGACTCAATCGCGGCGGGTATTGCGATGGTGCAGAGGATCGCCCAGGACAACGGCTACGTAGTGACCGCATCGGAAGATGCGAGCCTGTTCACTACGGCAAATCTCGCGCAGTACTCCACGGTTGTATTTATGAATACCACCGGCGATATCTTCACCGCCGCCCAGGAAGCCGCGTTCAGAACCTATATGGAAACCGGAGGTGGCTTTGTTGGCACCCACTCGGCCGCCGATACGGAACACGATTGGGATTGGTATACCGATACGCTGTTTGCCGGTGCGGAATTTATCCATCACGGCGATGGGATCCCGCGTGCGAAAGTGAAAATCGAGAAACCGGAAAATGCATTGGTGAAACATATCGGAACCGAATGGATGCTTGCGGATGAATGGTATTTCTGGAAAGCCAGTCCGCGCGGTGTGGGCAATGTTGAAATCCTGGGTACGCTGGATCGCACCAGTTATACCTCGAATTACCCGGTTGCCGACCATCCGGTGATTTTCACCAACATCGTCGGCACCGGCCGGATGTTCTATACCGCAATCGGTCACGTCGATGGGAATTTCTCTGATCCAAATATGGTGGAGATGATTCGCAAAGGTATTGAGTGGACCTCTAACTAGATAGTCATCAGCTTTTATCCTCGCTTGTCCGCGCTGTTTACCCGGCGCGGATTTTTTTATGCGCCTCGAATTTTTATGCACCTACAATTTTAATGTTACATGGGTATCGAAAATATTATGAACAACAAAAAAACCACAACACAGTTGAAGTCATTTATACATCTTTCTCTAAAAACATTTTCGTTGACTTCATTGTCCTCGATTTTATTGCTCAACACCGCACCGCTGTTTGCGCAACAGAGTGCGGTTGAGCAGGTTATTGTGACTGGCACTTACAATCCACTCGCGCTTGAACAAATGTCATCCAGTGTGAGCGTGGTTGATAGGGCGATGTTGACGCAACTGAATAAAACCAATCTGGCCGATGTGCTGCAATCTGTGCCGGGAGTATTGGTTGAGCGGCAGGGCGGTCCCGGTGGTTTGGCAGTGGCATCCATTCGCGGTGGCGAATCAAATTACACTCTGGTAATGGTGGATGGGATTGCAATGAATGACCCAGGCAACAGCCGTGGCGGTGCGTTTGATCTGGGCAGTATTAACGTTGAGTCGATTGAGCGAATTGAAGTTGTGCGCGGCCCGCAGTCTGCAATTTATGGTGCTGATGCAGTTTCCGGTGTCATCAACATTATCACCTTGCGCCCACAGCAAGGACATCAGCAAAACTTGTCTGGCAGTATCGGTGATAAAGGTTTCCAGCAAGCGGGTTTCAGTGCGCTGGGTGCTGCGGATAAAACCGAGTATTCATTGCAAGCGCGCGTGCGCGACACGGGCGAACCGGTTGAAGGGAGTAGGGCGGAGGACAGAGAAATCAATTTGCGTTTGGGCTGGCGACCAACAGAGAGCCATTCCTTCACCGCAACCGCCCGCTATTTTGATGGTGAGCGCAGTAATTATCCCGAGCAGAGCGGTGGCCCTGAATTCGCTACATCATCTGCGCTGGATTACACCGAATTTACCGATAAAAGCGCCGCACTTGGCTGGCAATATCAGATTGCCGAACAGTGGAAAAGTCATGTGCAAGCGACACTCTATCAGCGCGAGGAATCCTTCGACTCACCGGGCATTGCACCCTATATGGCTATACCTCCAAACGGTGCGGACACTGACTTCGAACGCCAACAAATTTCCTGGATAAACACGCTCGGCCAACCGGGAAAACTTTGGGCGAATATTGGTTTGGAAAATCGTAAAGAAGATGGCGATAGCCGCGGTTATCTGGATATTGGTTTTCTGATGCCGACAGATTTTACATTGGAGCGCAGCACCGATAGTGCCTTTGTTGATATCAATGCACAACTGAATGAAAAATTATTAGTGCAAGGCAGTGTGCGCAATGATGATACGGATGGTTTTGGTAGCGAAACTTCGAACAGGCTGGGTGTTCGTTATCAATTATCGGATGCGGTTGCATTGCGTGCGAATAACGGTGAGGGTTATAAATTGCCAAGCTTTTTTGCGCTCGGGCATCCGCTGGTTGGCAACCCGGATTTGGTAGCGGAAACCGTGGAAGGCTGGGATGCGGGAGTTGCATGGCAAGTGTCAGATCAGCTCAACACCAGTATCGATTATTTTGCCAATGATTTTCGCAATCCTATTGATTTTGACAGCGAACTTTTTACCAACGTGAACCGCGCGCAAATCAAAACCAGCGGTGTTGAGTGGCAGGCACAATGGAATAGCCTGGATAGTCGTCTGGGCCTTAATGCTAATGCGACCTATACCGATATCGACGTAAAAGATAACGTTTCTGTATTAACGGGTCGCCCCCAATGGAGCGGTGGTGTTGCAGTTCGTTGGCAGTTTAACGATAAGCTCAGCACGAGTCTGGATTACCAACAAGCAGGCGAGCAATTTGCAACGAGCCAGCATACCGGCGAAGCAACCTTGCATGAATTGGATGATTATCAGCGGTTTGATGCCAATCTGTTTTGGGTAGTCAGCGATTCACTCGAAATGACTATGTCAGTGGAAAACCTATTCGATAATTCCGCCACCACTGCAGTCGGCTTTCCCGCTCCCGGCTTATTGTGGCGGGTCGGCTTGCAGTGGCAAACAGCACAGTAATAGTTGCAGTTTTTATAGGATGTGCTTTTTTCTGTCCTGTCCGTTGTTAAATCGGGTGGGACAGAGAATTGATTGTCTTTATTGTTTTTTATTCCCACGCACTAAATGTACGGGTAGGCGGTCACCGCGAAAGCCGGTGTAATAATTCGATGTCCCTGTAGCAAAATCTACCGTTTGTGCATGTTCGGGATAATGTTGGTAGGTTGACACTGACCAATAAGGCATTGCCTGCGTCAACGAAAAAATACTGGTATCGATCACTGGTTTTCTTTCAGCACTGGTGACCAGCGTTTTCAGCTCCTCAATCGTGGGTACGCGCCAATCGTTAAAGCCGCATAATTTTTCGTTATTGGTTGCATTGAGCAGGCTGTTCCAGTCATCAAAAAAAATGGTTCCGGTTTTTTCCGCACCTATCCCGCCCCAGCGATAGACGTTGTCTTTATCGTGAATGCCTCCGTCATCGGTTTTCAGCTCCCATGTTAAACCTGAACTTTCGATAATTGCGCAATGTGCATTTATAGAAGTGGGTTTTCCCTTTATGTCCACCAGACGGTAGGGCTCGGTTACCGCTAAGGGTTTTTCAGTCACAGGTTCGCCTGCGCTGCAATTCAAGGCATTTGTAATAATAAAAAGCATGGAGATGAAAGTTGATTTATTAAGAGCAATGGACTTCATGATATGAATTCTCTTTAGTTATTTTAATTATATGAATTAAGTTGGGAAGGGGTGCACCGAAGTTGTTTTATCAGGAAAAGGTCTGCGCAGCATACACAAATTTTTTATTTTATCGCTATCGGTTTTTATTAAATTCCCCGGTTTCTAAGGTCCCGTTTAGTGGATACTATTTTTATCTGCGTAAGCGTAGGGATCCGCGGATGGTTGGTTATTATCCCTGCCGGCCAGGGAAGCGTCCGCTGCCAGACGTGATTTCAGTAATTCAGTTGCCATTGCCCAATGCCGTGCTGCCTGGCCTTCGGGTTTGCCTTCGCTTTCCCAAATTTCTTGTGCGATGTCGCGGATACTAGCTTCGTCAAGCGATAAAGCATCCTGATCGTAGCTGTCTTGCGAATCCCTCGGGATGGACAATATCTTGCGGCTTAACAAGACCAATCCGGTCAGAATACTGGAGACTAATAAAAATGTGGATATTTTCATAACCCTTATCCTGTTTTATCGCGGTTAAAAATCGTGGTTTTATCCCGAACCTGCCAATCGTTGGTTGGGTTTAATTATGCTTCGATTTTTTGTGCGCCTGGATCTCACGTTGAGAATTGATCGATGTTGGCTTGCTGTTTTTTTCTCGGGAACATAATAAGCCTGTGCCCAAACCTGAATCAGCTCTGTGCGCTGAGTAACCTAGTACAATCTTTAAGCGGGGGGGGTGATATTTGATTTAACTCCCGCGTCGGTTATAGTCATCCAACTTTTATTTTAGAACGCCTTGCCCGCCTGTTTATTGACTGGAATTGCAAGTCGGTTTCGGATCCTTTACCGCAGAATATTCATGTCAAATATTGCCGTTGTTGTTATTGCCCTGGTTATTGGTTTGTTGTTGCAGCGAACCAAACGGTTTCCTGACAATGCAGCCGCCACCCTGAACCTCTATGTTATTTATATTGCCTTGCCAGCACTAATCCTGGCGGAAATCCCGAAGCTTTCTTTTAGCCACGAAGCATTGGTTCCGGTTGTGGCAGCCTGGGCGATCATGTTGTTCAGTGCGGTTTTGACCTGGGGTACAGCGCGATTGTTGCAGTGGTCACGGGAATTGACCGGAGCGTTAATGTTGTTGGTTCCCTTGGGTAATACCGGATTTGTGGGGATTCCACTGATTGAGGCGCACCTTGGTTCCGCGGCTATTCCCTACGCGATCCTCTATGACCAGCTCGGCACTTTCGTGGCATTAAACACCTACGGAATTGTGGTTGCCTGTTTTTACTCGTCGGGTTCTGCTTCTGCGATAAAAATTTTGCGCAACATTGCGGTTTTCCCTCCGTTCATTGCGCTGTCTTTTGCGTTTGCGACCAGCATGTTTGTCTATCCTGATTGGCTGGCAGCGGCGCTTGCGCGAATTTCATCTACACTTGTCCCAGTAGTGATGGTTGCCGTTGGCTTGCAGTGGCGTTTGAGCTTAAGCCGGGAATATTTATCGCCGTTGATATTGGGTTTGCTATTCATATTGCTGGTCTCGCCAGCAATTGCTTGCCTGGGTTTATGGCTGCTTGATATTGAAGGGCTGGCTGCGCAAGTGGTCATTCTGGAAGCTGCCATGCCGGCGATGATTTCGGCCGGCGTCCTCGCGACCAGCCATAATTTGGTGCCGCGGTTTGCCTCGTCACTGGTAGGTTACAGTTTGCTGATAGGCTTGGTCAGCGTGTGGTTGTGGCGATTGTTTATTTAATAATTTATAAGAATTCCAGTTCAAAGTTTAATTGCACGGATGGTGTTATGTATGTCGCGTGATCAACAATCATTCGTGCCAGGTGAAAATCCGTTGGTATGGAATCCACTACAGGTGGATACCTATGCGGATTACCTCGCGTTATTGTCTGCTACTAACCCGGTTGTTGCAGTGGAAGATATATATTCCCAGACTGGCGAAGTGCTGCTTGCGCGCTCCACTGTGCTTGATAAAAATAATATTGCGGGTTTAAAGAATAAGACGCTGTCCCATCCCTTGGCCAAGTCAATTCAAATCGAAACCTTGTTGTCGGCCAAGGATCTATTACAGCACCTGCTCGATACTGTTCGTTCCACCGAATATTTCCAGTCATTGGCGGAGCGTAAACACCCTTTAAGTTCCCTTGAACCTGTATGTGCCATGTTATCCAGATTGCCTCTGGTGCAACAAATGTTGACGGTCATGGCGGCGCAGATGAATGATTTGTATCAGCGTACTCTCTGCGTAAGTCTCTGGTCACTTTATATTGCACAAGAAATGCGCTTGCCTGCGGAAGATGCCGGTACGGTTTTTTGGGCGGCAATTACCCATGATGTGGGCATGTTACATCTGGAACCGCAAATTCTTGCCAAGGCTGATGAGTTAACTGCTAGCGAATGGCTGTACTTACATAGCCATGTGGAAATATCCAACCAGATCCTGACTGATATTCCCGGTCTGTCGCCCGCGTTATTGATAGCGGTCAGTGAGCATCATGAACGCTGTGATGGCACCGGCTATCCGTATGCAAAAGTCGAAAGTGAATTATCGATACTCGGCCAGGTGCTCGCGGTTGCCGATGCAATAGTCGGTATTTATTTTAATCGTTTTAAAGCCCGGGGACGTCGTTGGCGCGAGGTGATTCCAGTATTGGAAATGAACCGCACTGCTTATTTGTATCGCAGCTGCGATATTGTGACTGCCATGATCCTGCGCAGTGAATTGCCACTGCCGAATGTAGTGAGTGGTGGCGGTGTGCCCGAATTTGCCGAGCGCATGTTGCAACAAAACCTGCATTTGCAACATTGGTTTATGCAGCTGCGCGACTGTTTGACCTCTGTGGGGTATACCCATGGCGACCGCAAATTGCACGCGATGCAAAATATCGTCCTGCATATTGCCACTACTTTCAAAGGCAGCATGTTATTTAAAGAGGATTTGCGTGAGTCGCTGGAATCCATGGCGAGTGAGGATAGCCAGGGTATTAACAAAGTCATTGCAGACGCTTCATTGGTGCAGCAGGAAATGGCGTTTCATTTGCAGCGCCTAAGCCGGATGATGCAAATGTACATTGCCGCCGATGAATGCAAGGATCCAAAAATTGCCCGGTGTTTACAGGATGGGTTCACCAAAATAATTGGCCTTATCAAGTAATCAATGGCGGTTGCCTCCAACCGCCGCCATATCCTGGTTATTTCCGTTTAAATTTTATTGTTGATGCCAGAATGGTTGGCCGATGGTAGGGGTGCTCGGGCTGGCGGTTTGGCGTTTTTGCATAAGCCCTGCTTTATAGGCTTTTCTGCCCGCATCAATTGCATCGCCAAATGCTTCTGCCATCAGGGGCGGATTGTGTGCCTTGGCTACTGCGGTGTTTAATAAAATTCCATCAAAGCCCATTTCCATTGCCTCTGCGGCTTGTGATGGCGCACCTAAGCCCGCGTCGATAATCATGGGTACGTCTTTAATACGTTCACGCAGTGTGCGCAAGTTGTAGCGATTCAATAAACCCTGGCCGGTGCCTATAGGGGCGCCCCAAGGCATAAGCACTTCGCAGCCAACATCGAGCAAGCGCTTGCACAGGATTAAATCGTCAGTGCAATAGGGCAATACTTTAAAACCTTTTTTGATCAGGATTTCGGACGCTTCAACCAATCCAAACGGATCGGGCTGTAAATTGTAATCATCACCGACGACTTCCAGCTTGATCCAATCGGTATTGAAAATTTCGCGTGACATTTCGGCGAGCGTCACTGCTTCTTTAACCGATTTGCAGCCCGCAGTATTGGGCAGTAAACGGCAACCGCTTTGCTGGATATATTGCCAAATAGCATCACCGTCGCGGTTGGCCGGGTTTTGGCGACGCAGGCCGAGGGTAACGATTTCGCAGCGCGATTGGATAATCGCATCACGCATTAATTGTGGCGATGCGTAAAGTGCGGTGCCTAATAAAAATCGGCTCGAAAATGTTTCGCCATAGAGCGTGAAATCTTGTTCCGGTTTGTGGTAACTCATATCAACCTCCACCTACAGGTTTAACAATATCAATTTGGTCGCCATTGCATAATGCGCGTTCGGTATAGGTCGAGCGAGGTACAAATTCGCCATTTATAGCTACAGCGATTTTGCTATTGCCATAACCCCATGTTTGCAGCGCATCGCTGAGCAGCGTATCGATTGCCAGTGATTTACTTTCGTTGTTTACACTTAATTCAATTGTCATAAGCTCGTGCTTTTCAGTGCTGGTTTAACAAATCAGAAAAAATCGGTTCTGGTTTCCTGAATATATGGGCAAGCACATTTTCAACTACTGCCGGTGCTAGCAGGTAACCATGGCGAAATAATCCATTGGCGCTAATCAGGCCATCCTGGCTATTTACCCTGGGCAAGTTATCCATAAACGCCGGGCGTAAGTTGCTATCCATTTCAATAATGCGCGCTTCGGCAAATGCCGGTGAGAGCGTGTAGAGCGCGCTACTTAATTCAAGGTTCGATTGGATGGTCACGGGCGAGCGGTCTTCGCTTTCAATTTGGGTTGCGCCAATAATAAAACGGTGGTTGGGCTTGGGTACCACATAAAGCTGATAGCGCGGATGCATCAAACGCACCGGGCGCTGCAAATGAATTTCTCTGGTTTCTACATGCAAGGTTTCACCACGTACACCACGTAAATTGCGCAGCTGTTGTTTCGCACCCAATCCGCGACAATCAATTACCAGGTCAAAATGCTCTTCACCTTTTTCAGTGACAACTTTTCCGGGAAATACATCAACCGGAGTATGTGTGCGAACCGTGATCCCCTGATTGATGATTTCGTCACCGAGCAAACGCAAAAATTCGCGGTTATTCACATGGCCTTCTTCGGTCAGGAAGAGCCCGCTATGGAAATGGGAATGCAAATCAGGTTCGAGTTGGTGAATGTCATGTTGGTCAAGATGTTGGTAACCCGCGCATCCGGGCAGCACAAAGCCGAGCTCGCGCTCAAATTGTTCGAGTTCGCTGGTGTCCTGTTGATGTGCAACCACGAGGCTGCCGTTATTAAAAAACAACGGTTCTCCAGTTGCCGGTAGTTGTGCAATCCAGGTTGGCCATTGCTGTAATGCAAAGATGCCCATGCGATAGACGCCTTCATCGGATACAACCGCCTCACTCAATGGGGCAACCATGCCCGCTGCAGTAAACGCAGCAGCGCGAATAGTTGGTGGTGCATCCGGTGTAAAACTGCCCGCTTCAAATAATGTGATATTGATTCCGGCGCGCTGCAATTGCCATGCAAGCAAGCGCCCGAGTAAACCGGCACCGGCGACAGCAATTGTTTGTGGGAGCTTGTGATTTGTCACATTGCCTCGGGATTTTGAGGCGGAGGGCAGGGAATAGCCGCAGCTATTAAGCACCTTGTTCCCTCCGCAGGTATTAGCCTGTTCAGGTTCTACGGGTTGGGCCGAGCCCATCTCAGCCCCCGTACAGTCATCGACTGCCAGGGCGCCCCGACAAGAAAGTGGCCAATATACTGGCCGCCAATTCAGTTCGCAATCTATCTGCTTGTTTTCAGCAGTTCGACCCCTGCAATTACTTGCTGACCGATTCCACCCTGCACACAAATTCACCCTGGGCAACGCGCGTATTGATCGTTGTGCCTGGTTTTACCTGATTACTGCGGGTGATGACTTTTTTTGTTTCCGTATCGGTAACCAGCGCATAGCCGCGCTCAAGGGTATTCAGGGGGCTCAGTGTATTGAGCATACGCGCAGCTTCGCCAAGGGCTTGTTGCTTGCGCTCGATAAGCCGGAACTGGGCAGTTTGCAGGCGTTGGTGACAGGCAGAGACGCGTTCGTTGAGCTGCTGCAAGCGCACTTGCGGATGGTGGGCCTGCTGGCGAATCTCCAATTGCCGGATGCGATTTTTAACATCATTCAGCAGGTGTTTGATATGGTTTTTGAGGCGCAGTTCGAGGTTATCCAGCCGCTGTGATTGCTGCTCCAGGCGTTCGCGTGGATGGCGTAAGCGCTGGCGCAAATTGTGTAAATGTTTTTGCCATTGCTGGAGCCGACGCAGCATGGCTTCTTCAAGTAGCACTTCATAGCCGATAAATTTATCCAGCCAGTCATCGGCATCAGGCACCAGAAGCTCGGCGGCAGCGGAAGGGGTTGGCGCGCGCAGGTCAGCGACAAAATCAGCAATGGTGAAATCCACTTCGTGACCGACGCCGCAGACAATGGGAAGCTCGCTGTTAAAAATCGCGCGGGCGACTATCTCCTCGTTAAACGACCATAGGTCTTCCAGCGAGCCGCCTCCGCGTGTCAACAAGATGACATCGAACAAACCGGCGCGGTTGGCGAGATCTATGGCCCGGACGATTTGCGGCGCTGACTCTTTGCCCTGCACTGCAACCGGAATTACGGTGACGGGAATCCCCGGAAAACGGCGCTCGAGTACGCTGAGTACATCGTGGATTGCTGCACCTGTCGGTGAGGTGATGACGCCAATATGACGAGGCAGGCTCGGCAGGGATTTTTTATGGGCTTCGTTAAACAATCCTTCCTGGGAGAGTTTGTGTTTAAGTTCATCAAACGCGCGCTGCAAGGCACCGCTACCGGCTTCTTCCATATGCTCGGCGATAATCTGGTAGTCGCCGCGACCTTCATACAGGCTGACCCTTGCGCGCAATAAAACATGTTGCCCTTGCTGTGGTTTGAACCGCACCAGCATATTGCGGTTGCGGAACATGCAGCAGCGCACCTGGGCCTGGTCGTCCTTCAGGGTGAAATACCAATGGCCGGAGGAGGGGATGGACACGTTGGAAAGCTCCCCTTCTACCCATAACAGGGGCAGATGGGTCTCCAATAATTGCCGCGCCTGGCGATTAAGCTGGCTGACGCTGAAGATTTCGCGCGCGGGTGTTTGAATCACGGGATCGATAGTCATGGGCGCATTCTAGGGGATGATAGCGCGAGCGGATAGCCTTGATCGCGCATCTGGACACTAGATATTGTGGTTTTTGGTTTACCCGAGCCGCCCGAGCCGCTATAATTTCGCGTTTATTTTTCCCTGCTCTGAGGTTGGTTGGTATGTTGCGGATTGCTGAAGAAGCCCTCACGTTTGACGATGTTCTGCTGGTGCCCGGTTATTCCGACGTAACCCCCAAAGACGTGTCCCTGAAAACCCAGTTGACACGCAAAATTCAATTGAATATCCCGCTTATTTCCGCTGCCATGGATACTGTTACCGAGGCGCGTCTGGCGATTGCTATCGCACAGGAAGGCGGTATTGGCATCATCCACAAAAGCATGACCATAGAACAGCAAGCGGCTGAAGTGCGCGCGGTGAAAAAATTCGAAGCCGGTGTAGTGAAAGATCCCATTACCATCGACGCCAGCGCCACCATCCGCGATCTGATTGCGCTGACCCGCAAAAACAATATCTCCGGTGTACCGGTACTGAGCAAAGGTGACCTTGTTGGTATTGTGACTGGCCGCGATGTGCGCTTCGAAACCAATCTTGATGCCAGCGTTTCCAGCATCATGACTCCCAAAGAGCAGCTGGTAACCGTTAAAGAAGGCTTTACCGCTGAAGAAGTGCGCAATTTGCTACACAAACACCGCATCGAAAAAGTATTGGTGGTTAACGATTCGTTCGAGCTGACCGGTTTGATTACCGTGAAAGATATGAACAAAGCCGAAAAATACCCTAACGCGTCCAAAGATCCTGAAGGTCGTCTGCGTGTTGGCGCCAGCGTTGGCACCAGCCGCGATACCGATGCCCGGGTTGATGCGTTGGTTGAAGCCGGTGTTGATGTATTGGTAGTGGATACCGCCCATGGCCACTCCAAAAATGTATTGGATCGCGTGCGTGCAATCAAAACCAAATATCCCGATGTACAGGTGATCGGCGGCAATATCGCCACCGGCGCTGCGGCGCTGGCACTGGTTGAAGCGGGTGCGGATGCGGTAAAAGTGGGTATCGGTCCAGGTTCAATTTGTACTACCCGTATCGTTAGTGGTGTGGGTGTGCCGCAAATTTCTGCTATCGCCAATGTAGTTGCTGCCTTGAAAGGCACCGGCGTACCGGCGATTGCTGACGGGGGGATCCGTTACTCGGGTGACATCGCCAAGGCTATTGTTGCTGGCGCACACGCGGTGATGATGGGCTCTATGTTCGCTGGTACTGAGGAAGCTCCGGGCGAAGTGGAATTGTTCCAGGGGCGTACATACAAAGCCTATCGCGGTATGGGCTCACTCGGTGCGATGGCCCAAACCTCTGGCTCCAGTGACCGTTATTTCCAGGATGCCAGCCAAGGCGCCGAGAAACTCGTCCCGGAGGGTATTGAGGGCCGCGTACCTTACAAAGGTTCATTGACAGCCATCGTCCACCAGATGATGGGCGGGGTACGTTCAGCCATGGGCTACACCGGTTGTGCCGATCTGGAAACCATGCGCACCAAACCTGAGTTCGTCCGTGTGACCTCTGCCGGTATGGGCGAAAGCCATGTACACGATGTGCAAATTACCAAGGAAGCACCCAACTATCCAATAGGCGGCGGGCGTTAATTACCGCGTTGTGCGGCGTTAACAAAAACTCGGGTAATGCCCGAGTTTTTCGTTTAAACACAATCCATTTTGTTTTTTCCATTTTTCGTTTTTATTTTACTTTTGAGCAGGAACCAGCATGTCCCACGATATCCACGCACAGCGAATCCTTATTCTCGATTTCGGTTCACAGTACACCCAATTGATTGCGCGCCGTGTGCGCGAGATTGGTGTCTTCTCTGAAATCCGCGCCTGGGATATGAGCGAAGCAGAAATTCGCGCGTACAATCCGAAAGGAATTATTCTTGCCGGTGGTCCTGAGTCGGTACATGAATTGGACTCGCCGCGCGCACCGGAAGTTGTATTCAATCTCGGCGTTCCGGTATTTGGTATTTGTTATGGCATGCAGACCATGGCTGAACAAATGGGCGGGGCGGTTGAAGGCTCAAACATTCGTGAATTCGGCTACGCGCAAGTGAAAGTGTTGGGTGAAAGTGCGATCTTTAAAGATATAAAAGATCATATCGATCACGATGGCAGCGCGCTTCTGGATGTGTGGATGAGCCACGGCGATAAAGTAACCAGGATGCCTGCCGGTTTTGACATCCTCGCATCAACGCCTTCCTGCCCGATTGCCGGTATGTACCACGAAGCCAAAAAATTCTACGGCGTGCAATTCCATCCTGAAGTAACCCACACGCTGCAAGGCCAACGTATTTACGAACATTTTATTTTG
>JAJQJO010000013.1 GCA_021323495.1 Cellvibrio sp.
GCTCGAAATTGATCGCGCTCACGATTGCTTAATTCGCGTAGCGACACATCCAATAAATTTACCTTACCAGTTTGTGGCGCAACGACGCCGGAAATTATATTAAGCAATGTACTCTTCCCCGAACCGGACGGGCCATACAAAAATAACTTCTCGCCAACCTTTACGTTCAGCTCGTCGACCAACAAAAAGGGATCATTCGTTTTTCCCCACGCAAAGCTGACCGATTGCAATGTCACTGCATTGACACTCATAATTAGACCTTACTGTTTTGGCTAAAAATGTATCCAATTTTTCGGGGTGAATAAATGTTTCGTATTCTATCGGTATTAGCCATCTTTTTGTTTGCCGGTTCGCCAGTGCTAGCGGAACCCGCAGCCGACAAAAAAATACCTGAGCATTTATCGCGCCCTGCGACAACCATTGAATGGACCGATCTGCTTCCTGACGAAGATTTACGGTTACTGGAGTCCATCCCGCAGGTTGATCATGAGTCGCTAAGCGCCGAAGAACTAGCAATGGACACTGCGCCGTCGGGGCTTAAACCCAGTTCCGCATTTGAAAACAATGGTAGCTCCGCATTCGAGAACCAAATAACCAAGGCTATCGCTGACGCCAACAAGCAAGTGGAAGATAACAAGAAACGCGACTGGCGGGATGCTTTGACTTCCACCCGTGTTCGCCCGGAATACAATAACAAGCCTATACGACTTGCGGGTTACATAGTGCCGATTGAATACAACGATCAGCAAGTTATTACTGAATTTTTTCTTGTTCCTTACTTCGGTGCGTGTATTCATGTTCCACCACCGCCACCTAATCAATTAATTTATGTCAAACACCCAAAGGGTTTTCAGTTGCCAGACCTGTACACGCCTTTTTGGGTTGAAGGCACTGTAATGTTAGAAACACAAGAAAATGAATTAGGGCTTTCATCCTACTCAATGCGCGATGTAAAACTCACCGAATATAAAGAAGAGGCAGAACCAGAATTCTTAAATTAACGTTTGGTTTTCCGCTAGCCCTTGTCGCTATTCAAGAGACAACTCACTGGCTTTAGCCTTCAGCGTGGATACACCCGCCGCACCGTTTTTTATCCATTTCGCATTTACGGTTTGTACGTTGGGCAAGTGCCTGAATATATCCAGGCGAATCCTGCGCAAATCATTTGCCTTGGCGCAATACCATTGTCCGGTGATAATAAAATCGGAATGCGGTGCATGTTTATCATCAGCATCCTGTTCCTTTTTGTGGGTATCGCTGTGCGCTATTTCGTAAGGTTGCGAGAGCGTGCTCGATTCCAGCTTACATAAGGCTTCGTTAGCAGGAACAATCCAGGAATCAACTTCGTTAAGTAATTTCGCGATTTCTCGTACTTTTTCTTTCTCAGTATCGTTTTGAGGCCTGTGTTCAAACCCCAGCGCATCCATAGCAGGAATAACCAATTCAATATTCAATGAGTTGCCCTGCACATTGAGATTGAGATCGGCTTGGCCGTGGACATGGGCTTTTGAGCCGCGAGCGTCATGCTCGTGCACATGCTCGAATGCTGATTGCGCTAGAGCAAAAGGAGACATTAACAGCAGGGCTACCAGCTTCAGGATAGAAAATATATTTATCGTTTGCACAGCAGACCTCACCAGGTATTTAACTGCGATGAAGATTAAACCATAGGCACGGCCGAAATGGCCAAACGCATCGTAGTTTGTCATAATTTTTTAATCTCGCTCTCATGAAAAAAGCCGTTCGGTAAAACCGAACGGCCTGTATTACCAATTTTTCCGTAAAGCCTGAAATTAATAGCATTCAAGGAAAATTATTATCATCACCACCATCCATCCTATCATCACCATCATCACCATTAATTTCTGGCTTATAAATTACTCTACAGTAACTGATTTCGCCAGATTGCGTGGTTGATCCACGTCTGTTCCCTTGATGATCGCCACATAATAACTCAACAGTTGCAACGGCAAGGTATAAAGAATTGGCGCTAGCCATGGATGAATGTGCGGCACATTGATTACCCGCATAGTTGCATCTGATTCAAATTTTGCGTCTTCATCGGCGAACACATATAAAATGCCGCCACGTGCGCGGACTTCTTCAACGTTGGATTTTAACTTTTCCAGCAGGTCATTATTAGGTGCAACGACAATGATTGGCATATGGGCATCGATCAACGCCAAAGGACCATGCTTTAATTCACCAGCGGCGTAAGCTTCGGCGTGGATATAGGAAATTTCTTTTAACTTCAATGCACCTTCCATTGCAATCGGGTATTGATCGCCGCGACCTAAAAACAGTGCGTGGTGTTTATCGGCAAACTCTTCAGCGAGCGCTTCAATTTTTGGTGCGAGCGCTAATGACTCTTCCAATTTAGCGGGCAGATTTTTTAACGCGGCGACCATTTCTTTTTGTTGTTCAGTTGATAGGCCGTTGTATTTTCCGATAGCCAATACCAACATTGCCAAACCAACCAATTGGGTGGTGAACGCTTTGGTGGAAGCCACACCAATTTCAGCACCGGCACGCGTCATAAAAGCGAGATCAGATTCGCGTACCAGTGACGAACCGGCGACGTTACAAATACTCAAGCTACCTAAATAACCGAGCTCTTTTGCCAAACGCAATGCAGCAAGAGTATCGGCAGTTTCACCAGACTGGCTGATGGTAACCACCATACTGTTGGGTTGCACAAAGGATTTGCGATAACGGAACTCACTGGCGATTTCGACGTTGCAGGAAATACCGGAAAAGGTTTCCAACCAATAGCGTGCAACCATAGCGGAGTGATAACTGGTGCCACAGGCGACAATCTGAATATGTTTTACTTTTTTAAATAATTCGGCGGCGCCGTTGCCAAAGGTTTCATCCATAACTGATTCGCTGCTTAAACGGCCTTCAAGTGTATTCGTCACCGCGTTGGGTTGTTCGTAAATTTCCTTGAGCATAAAGTGGCGATATTTGCCCTTATCACCCGCATCATAGCTTGCGGTAGATTCATGAATCTGGCGTTCGATGGCTTGTCCATCTTTATCAAAAATCTTAATGGTAGTGCGAGTGATTTCCGCTACATCGCCTTCTTCCAAAAAGATAAAACGACGAGTCACTGGCAACAGCGCCAGCTGATCTGACGCGATAAAGTTTTCACCGATTCCCAATCCGATCACGAGTGGACTACCAGAGCGCGCAACAACCAAACGGGTTGCATCGTTTTTATCCATCAATACGGTGCCGTAAGCGCCGTGCAATTGTTTTACGGTTTTTTGTACTGCAGCTAATAAGCTGTCGGTATTTTTTAATTCTTTTTGCACCAGATGTGCAATCACTTCGGTATCAGTATCTGAAGTAAATACATAACCTTCCTCTTCCAAAAGGCGACGTAAATTTGCATGGTTTTCAATAATACCGTTATGCACTACCGCGATATGCTCTTTGGATAAGTGCGGGTGTGCATTACGTTCGCTTGGCTCGCCGTGGGTCGCCCAGCGCGTGTGCGCAATACCGGTGCCACCGGGAGTAGGGGTGCTATGAACCGCATCGGATAATTCTTTCACTTTGCCGAGGCGACGCACGCGTTGTAACTCGCCGCTGTTGTTTACTACGGCAACTCCGGCAGAGTCATAACCGCGATATTCAAGACGGCGCAATCCTTCCACCAGAATATCCACCACATCACGTTGCGCTACTGCGCCGACAATTCCACACATTATTAACTCCTTGAGCTTTAGTAGTAGTAAAAATAATTTGTTTTTTTAATGCTTTTTCTCGTTTCCAGGCTCTGCCTGATTACGCATAACATCGTTTAACTCTTTAACATCAATACGCATTCCCAAGCGGAGCTTGGGAACGAGGGCAAGAGGATGATCAAGTCCATCCCTTTGAAAGCGGCCGTAGCCAAGGGAGGTTCGGAGGAATTAACCGATAATTACTTGCACACCCTGTTGTTCAATTTTCTTCCGATCTTTTTCATCGATGCCATCGTCAGTCACTAATACTTTGATCGCCGACCAGGGCAATTCGAGGTTATGGATTTTGCGCCCGATTTTGTCGGACTCAGCCATGACAATTACTTCGCGTGCTACGTCTGCCATAACGCGGCTGAGGCTGTAAAGCTCATTGAAAGTGGTTGTGCCGCGCTCCAGATCCAAACCATCAGCGCCGATAAAAAATTGGTCGAAGTTATAAGAGCGCAATATTTGCTCGGCGAGCTGCCCCTGGAAACCTTCGGATTTAGGATCCCAGGTGCCGCCGGTCATCAGAATGGTGGGCTCGTTTTCCAATTCCCGTAAAGCGTTGGCGATGCTGAGGGAATTGGTCATCACCACCAGCCCTTGCTTATGGGACAACTCAGGTAGCAATGCAGAAGTAGTGGAACTACCACTGTCGAGAATGATGCGGTTGTGGTCGCGGATCAGTTGCGCGGCCGCTTTGGCGATAACTTGCTTACGAATCGAAACTTTTTCAACTGGGTCGCTCATTAATTCCTGCGGAACTGGAACTGCACCGCCGTAGCGACGCAATAGCAACCCATTGGATTCCAATGCAGCAAGGTCCTTGCGAATAGTGACTTCCGAGGTGGAAAACTGCTCCGCCAGGGCTTCCACGCTGACCTCGCCACTGGCATTGAGCAAATCAATAATTGCTCGACGACGTTGCTGGGTGTTTCGTTTGGTCATTATTGACTCGCCAATAAGTTTCGATGTGAAACTTATTGTAGTCATTCGAAAGTTTTAAGCAAGTTTTGTTTGCTATGCACGCTATAAATGCAGGTTGAACCAATAAAAAGGCATCTATCTTGGGAATAGATGCCTTTCAGGATGTTCCTGCCTGAATCAAGGTTTAGGCACGAACTTGGACAATAAGCGGATGTAGGCTACTTGATAGTCGTTGTGGTTTTCAGTGATTTGCCAGGAGTTGAGCGGCCAGCTGGTGTTGAAATCCAGGTAGGCTTTCATCGCTGGCTGGCCTTTAGGCGGATTGGGCGCCGCAGTACCGCAACCTGAATTCGGGCTGTTGGAAGTACAGTTGCCATCCCAATCATAGGATGGATTAGGGCCACCAACCAAAAATCCCGGCGCAGGTCCGTAAGTAGAGGTTCCGACCCGATCCCACAATGCACTGCCATTAGTAAACCACGAATGATAAAACTCGTTGACCGAACTGTGCACGCCGAGGCTGTACATATTGGACAGGTAAACCATGCCCTGCGGGTTAACGCCGTGGATGTAGTTCAAGTAACCAACTGCCGCATTGCGCACTTCGGCGGCATCAGTACCACTTATGTTGTAATCGATCAGGTTATTGAAGGTCAGCCCTTTGCGCGAAATAGTGCGGTTGCTTCCCCAGGTAAAGTTACTGGTACCGATATAGGCGCGATAGGGATCTTCGCCATCACGCACGGCAGGCCAGTTGTGATTGGCGTTGAAGGCCGATTGGTATTGGCTTTTCAGGGTGCTGGCGATACTACTGGTGGCATCAGGCAAACTGGCGTAATAGAGCCACGCTGTTAACTCTGGCTCACCCCAGACATCCACCCAATTGGTCGCGTTGCTGGCATTAGCGTCCACATGATCGCGGTAGGTTGAAGCACCCGTTGCGGCGAACAGGTAAATCGCTGCTGTAGTTTTTTTCGTAGCACGACCGGCATCATCAACTTCCTGCTGGCCAGCACCTAAACCAGCCGACGCTCCCTCGTTATTGCGGAAGGTGACATTCGGGTTGGCCACTGACCAAACCCAGGCCTTTTCGGCACGGGTTTTCAGATCAGCCGCGTAGTTGTTGAGCTCGGCATTGCCTGGCGTAGCCAGAATCTTGCTGCCTAATGCAAATGCACCGGCACTGGTGAGCGTCGCCGAAGTATTCGCCGGACCATAATAACTTGGGCCGGTAGCTGCCGATGGAGGACTGGCGTGTGAGAGACCAAGAATCGACAATACAGAGCCATCATCATTCTGCATTTTCTTTAGCCAATCAAAACCCCATTTAATTTCGTCGATGATGTCGGGAATACCATTGCCGGATTCGGGGATATTGTAATCGTCACCCCAGACTGTCGGATTTTCAGCATAGGCGTGGAGCAGGGCGACCAGATAATAGGCGTGCCAATTGGTGTATTTGTTGTAATCGCCGGCGTCGTACCAGCCACCAGATAAGTCTTTCTCGGTCGCAGCGTTGTTCTTATCAGTGAACAGGCGTGCGTTTTTATCCTGGCCAGCGCCGATATGGCTGGCAGCGTCCGTCCAGCCCGCTTCAGCAAAAGGCGCTTGTTTGGCAAAACCGGCGCGCTGGTAGAAAAAGCTACGCATGGCGTGTTTCAGCACCGGTTTGTAAATATCAGCGGCGATTTTAAAACCGGGCGAGCGCACATTGTTTTCCACATCAACCACCGCGTAGTTGCCAGGTGCAGCCACGCTGGAAAAATCGAACCACCAGGCTTTATCACCCGCCGCCGCAAAAATAGCGCCGGATTTCCACGGCGCCGCTGTACCACTGAGAACCACCGCGCCCGTATCCAGATTCACGAGCTGGTAAGTCGCGCCGGGAGTGAAGCTGAGTGCGGCGTCATATCCAGTTTGGGGATCGCGTATTACCGCGACTTTCTTCGCATCGGGCAGATAGCCAAATTGATCGACTACAATAAACCCGCTGATAGCCGGTGCAACACTGCTGGCGGCAGAACTCGCAGCGAGGGAAGAAGTTGCCACTGACGATGGTGTAACACTGCTGGCAGGAGCTACCGAGGATGCAGGTTTTGATGCCGGGGCTGATCCACCGCCGCCACCTCCGCCGCAAGCTGTTATTAATCCACTCAACGTAAATGTCAGGAGTAATCTGGACGTATTCATAAATCGCTCTTATTAATTATCTGATTTAATTCCTGATACTACCGCGTGGGCGGTTGCCGTACATCATTTTCTTATCTTCTTTTTAGATCTTTACCTTTTCCACATATCGGCCGATCAGGTTTTCGCCTATAAAAAAACGAGGCTATAACCTCGTTTTTAAAATTACTTTTGTGTAGGGAATTTCTAACACCAAATGCTGCGTCAGTTTTTGAAAGCAGAACTCCCGCGAATTAAAGTTTTCTACCCAAACGTTTTTCCACCATCCTCAGCTCCCACTTTGGAGGTGTGATCCAGTTAAATGCATCATATGACCAAAGCCCATGCATTGTTAGGCCCAAACCCCAGCCTAAAAACGGCCAGTGAATCCCTTCCAGATTCCAACCTCCGTTCAGCAAAAATACGCTGCTGAAAACCACATACATTAATAGGTGGGAATAAAACTCGACCACGCCTTTGACGTATTGCATAGCCTGCACTTCGTCGGCTTTAAGTTGCTGTGTATTCATAGTGTTCGCTTCCGTTTCAAAGGTATTTAGATTTACCTCAAACACCGCCGCGAGCGATTTTATTGTTTCCAACCCCGGCTTATTACCACGCTCCAGCCGCTGAATGGTGCGAACACTTAAACCCGTTAATTCTGCCAAATGTTCCTGCGACCAACCACGCTGTAGCCTGAGTTTTTTTACAATCATATCGTCACCTTTGTTTGTTGAGGTGGGGACAGTGTGGGTGCCGGAGATTGGTAGGAACACGTCAGGAACCTGACAAATTGGCGAAATCTTAACGAAAAATCCGCATAGATTTATTATTTGAAATAAAGCCGCCCTTCCATACATCGGAAATGACGACTTTTTATTTAGACTATTCGAGCTACCGTATCGCAGTTACTTTTTGGTCGGCCGTTCCCAACCCTGAATATTGCGCTGTTTACTGCGCGCAATCGCCAGCTCTGCCGCTTCAACATCTTTGGTGATAATCGACCCGGCACCTACAGTGGCACCTGTACCAATTTTTACCGGTGCGACTAATGCAGAGTTAGAGCCGATAAAGGCGTTGTCGCCAATCTCGGTTTTGAATTTATTCACACCGTCGTAATTACAGGTAATAGTTCCCGCGCCCACATTCACTTTGCTGCCGATGGTTGCATCGCCAATATAACTCAGGTGATTCACTTTACTGCCTTTAGCAATCACTGCTTTTTTGGTTTCAACAAAGTTGCCAATCTTTACGTCGTCCGCGAGATTGGTGCCCGGACGCAAGCGTGCGTAAGGGCCAATATCACAATGTTCGGCGAGCACTGAATCTTCAATATGACTAAAGGCTTTAATGTGGGTGTTGTTGCCAATTTTGCTGTTGATGATGATGCTGTTAGGTTCAATTACCACACCATCGCCCAAAACAACATCACCTTCAAAAACGCAATTAACATCGATCACCACATCGCGGCCCGCGGTTATAGTGCCGCGAATATCAATGCGCGCTGGGTCCAGCAAGGTGACGCCCGCTACCATCAATTCATTGGCTTTTTGTTTTTGGTAAAAACGTTCAAGCGCTGCTTGTTGCTGGCGATTGTTGATACCTTCAACTTCTTCAACCGCATCGGGTTGTTCAACATGGATCGCAACACCATCGGCTTTGGCCATGGCGATAACGTCGGTAAGATAAAACTCACCTTGTGCATTATTGTTTTTTAATTGCGGTAACCACTTTTGTAAAAGTGCCGCTTTTACAGCCATAATTCCAGTGTTGATTTCTGCAATTTTTCTCTGCTCATCGCTCGCGTCTTTGTGCTCAACAATCGCAATTACTGCTCCGGAATTATCACGCACTATGCGGCCATATCCAGAGGGATCTTGCATATTCACAGTGAGCAAACCCATTTTTTTTTCATTTACACCCGCAATTAATTTTTGCAAAGTTTCTGCGCGAGTGAGCGGCACATCGCCGTAGAGAATTAAAACGGTTGCATCATTTCTGAGTTGCGGCAGGGCTTGTTGCACCGCGTGGCCGGTACCGAGTTGTTGGGCTTGCAATACAAATTTCACATCAGGCGCCGCCATTTTTTCTTCGACTTTTCCAGCACCATGGCCCACGATAATCAAAATTTGTTCGCCACCTACTTGCCGTGCGGTATCCACCACATGTTGTACCAGCGCCTTGCCGCCAATCGGATGCAAAACTTTGGGCAAATCGGAGCGCATACGAGTGCCTTTACCGGCGGCGAGAACGAGGATATCGAGCATGATAGTGTCCTTTGAATTTTCGAATGTGGTGTGCAATTGTTGAAATTTTTGTGGTTGCGTTATGGTTGCATTTTAACGCTTTGCCTGGCCATTGAAATGACCACGGTAGCTACAGTCGAGTGTTTTACGCAGCAAATTTGCGCAATAAAAAAGGCGACTCGAAAGTCGCCTTTTTCAGGGTTCAACAACAAACGCTTACTTGCCCGCTTTTCTTTTGATCGCTTGCAAGGTGCGCAATTGGGCAGCAGCTTCTGCCAATTGGGCGGCGGCGCGCTGGAAATCAATCTCATTGGATTGCTCTGACAGCTGTTGTTGCGCCAATTGTTGTGCTTCTAATGCCGCAGCTTCATCCATATCATCCGCGCGCAAAGCAGTATCTGCCAGCACAGTGACATGGTAAGGCTGAACTTCAAGATAGCCGCCGGAAACAAAGAAAATCTCCTCGGTACCACCTTGTTTGATAAGACGCACAGGACCAGGCTTGATACCGGTCAGCAATGGGGCGTGACCGTAGGCAATACCTACTTCACCCAGGCTACCGGTAGTGATTACCATTTCTACCAAGCCGGAGAATATTTCACGCTCAGCGCTGACGATATCGCATTGAACTGTCATGGCCATTTTTGTCTCTCGGTTATCTAGCGTTACTTTTCCGTTTAAAACCTCGAAGTAAACCAGCAGTAGCCCCGCGTTGGCGGGGCACCCAATTACTTGAGCTTACTGGCTTTTTCGATAGCTTCGTCGATTGAACCTACCATGTAGAACGCTTGTTCTGGCAAGTGATCAAAATCACCCGCTAACAAACCTTTGAAACCACGGATGGTTTCCTTCAGTGGAACGTATTTGCCTGGTGAACCGGTAAATACTTCTGCTACGTGGAAAGGCTGTGACAGGAAACGCTCGATTTTACGCGCGCGTGATACGGTTTGTTTGTCTTCTTCTGACAATTCATCCATACCCAGAATCGCGATGATATCTTTCAGTTCTTTGTAACGTTGCAATACAGTTTGCACACCGCGTGCTACTTCGTAGTGCTCGTTACCGATGATCATTGGATCCAACTGACGTGACGTTGAATCCAGTGGATCGATCGCCGGGTAAATACCTTTTGCAGCAATATCGCGGCTCAGTACTACGGTTGAGTCCAGGTGAGCAAACGTGGTTGCCGGCGACGGGTCGGTCAAGTCATCCGCTGGTACGTATACCGCTTGAACAGAAGTGATCGAACCAATCTTGGTAGAAGTAATACGCTCTTGCAGAACGCCCATTTCTTCCGCCAGAGTCGGTTGATAACCTACTGCTGAAGGCATACGACCCAACAATGCAGATACTTCAGTACCGGCCAGGGTGTAACGATAAATATTGTCTACGAAGAAGAGTACGTCTTTACCTTCGTCGCGGAATTTTTCCGCCATGGTCAGACCAGTCAACGCCACGCGCAAGCGATTGCCCGGCGGCTCGTTCATTTGGCCGTATACCATCGCCACTTTATCGACTACGTTGGATTCTTTCATTTCGTGGTAGAAGTCGTTCCCTTCACGGGTACGCTCACCTACACCGGCAAACACCGACAAACCGGCGTGTTCTTTCGCGATGTTGTTGATGAGTTCCATCATGTTTACGGTTTTACCTACGCCCGCACCACCGAACAAACCGACTTTACCGCCTTTAGCAAAGGGGCAAACCAGGTCGATTACTTTGATACCGGTTTCGAGCAAATCGTCTGACGCTGACAGCTCTTCATATTTCGGCGCAGCGCGGTGAATCTGCATACGCTCTTGTTCGCCGATTGGACCAGCTTCATCGATAGGATTGCCCAACACATCCATAATACGACCCAGGGTTTCTTTGCCCACAGGTACACGGATTGGTTCGTTGGTATTGGTCACAACCAGGCCGCGACGCAAACCTTCGGAAGAGCCCAAGGCAATAGTGCGCACAACGCCGTCACCCAATTGCTGTTGAACTTCGAGGGTCAGGTTGCCGTCGGTAATTACCAGTGCATCATAAACTTTAGGCACTGCATCGCGTGGGAATTCCACATCGATAACCGCGCCGATAATCTGAACGATACGTCCGCTACTCATTTCCGGTTCCTCTTTGTTCCAGAAATTCCAGCTCCCTGTTAATAAAACTCAGGGGGCTGAAGGTTTAAACACAAAAACAGTTTGGCTTGCTGCGCGTGGTGGAAGCAGGGTATCAGGATACCGCTGCCGCACCGCCGACAATTTCTGACAGCTCTTGCGTAATGGCTGACTGACGCGCTTTGTTGTAAATCAGTTTCAAACTATCAATTAATTCACCGGCGTTATCAGTTGCGCTTTTCATCGCAATCATTCGCGCAGCTTGTTCTGACGCCGCGTTTTCAACTACCGCTTGATAGACTTGTGATTCAATAAAACGAGTCAACAAACCTTTTAACAGGAACTCCGCATCTGGCTCGTAGATATAATCCCAGTGATGTTTCAACTTGGTATTTTCTTCGGCAACCAGCGGCAACAATTGGCGAACTTTTGGCGTTTGCGTCATGGTGTTAACAAAATCGTTACTTACCAAAAATAATTTGTCGATCTTGCCGTCTTCAAATGCATCGAGCATGACTTTCACACTACCGATCAAATCAGCAACCACGGGGGCTTCACCGATATCGCGTGTGGAAGCAACTACATTGCCACCGAAGCTTTTGAAAAACTGCGCCGCTTTCGCACCGATCAGACACAAATCAATCGCAATATTCTTGTCAGCCCAAGGCTTCATGTCTCTAATTGCTGCTTTAAACATATTCGTGTTTAAACCACCACAGAGACCACGGTCACTGGAAACCAGAATATAACCAACGCGTTTCACTTCGCGCTCTTTCATAAAACGGTGTTTGTATTCGGGGCTGGAGTTAGCCAGATGCCCGACTACTTCACGGATGCGACTGGCGTAAGGTTTGCCCAATTGCATACGCTCTTGTGCACGGCGCATTTTACTCGCAGCGACCATTTCCATCGCGCTGGTAATTTTCTGCGTGCTTTTGACGCTCGAAATTTGCGTCCGAATTTCTTTAGTGCTTGCCATACTCTCGAACTCAGGTTAACGGCCTAAGACGCTTGAGGTCATAAGAGCCGATGCATCACCGGCTTTTAATGACCGCCAAATTACCAGGTGCGGCTTGCTTTCAGCTTGGTGATCAGCTCTTTGAACTTGCCTTCCAATTCGCCATTCCAATCGCCAGTGGCATCAATGTGAGCCATAGTGTCAGCGTATTCAGATTTTGCGAAAGAGAGCAGGGCAGCTTCAAAATCGAGCACCTTGTTAACGGCGATATCTTTCAGATGACCTTCGTTAGCAGCGAACAAGACCAGCGCCATTTGTGCAACACTGAATGGAGCAAATTGTTTTTGCTTCATCAATTCGGTAACACGTTGACCGTGTTCCAATTGTGATTTGGTCGCTTCGTCCAAGTCGGAAGCGAACTGCGAGAACGCAGCCAATTCACGGTATTGCGCCAATGCGGTACGAATACCACCAGAGAGTTTTTTAACCACTTTAGTTTGTGCAGCACCACCTACACGCGATACCGAAATACCGGCGTTCATCGCAGGACGAATGCCTGAGTTGAACATGGACGATTCAAGGAAGATCTGTCCGTCGGTGATCGAAATTACGTTGGTTGGTACGAATGCAGATACGTCACCAGCTTGAGTTTCAATAATCGGCAGCGCAGTCAAAGAACCGGTTTTGCCTTTTACTTCACCCTTGGTGAACTTCTCTACGTAGTCTTCGCTTACGCGTGATGCGCGCTCAAGCAGACGGGAGTGGAGATAGAACACATCGCCAGGATAAGCTTCACGGCCCGGTGGACGACGCAGCAACAGAGAAATTTGACGGTAAGCCCAGGCTTGTTTGGTCAGATCGTCATAAATAATCAGTGCATCCTGACCGCGATCGCGGAAGTATTCACCCATGGTGCAACCGGTGAAGGCTGCGAGGAATTGCATTGCTGCTGGATCAGAAGCGGTCGCTGCGATCACAACGGTGTGATCCATAGCGCCATGCTCTTCAAGCTTGCGTACCACGCTTGCTACAGAAGAAGCTTTCTGGCCGATAGCAACATAAATACATTTAATGCCTGAACCTTTTTGGTTGATGATCGCATCGACCGCAATGGCGGTTTTACCGATTTGACGGTCACCGATGATCAGCTCACGCTGGCCACGGCCGATAGGTACCATCGCATCAATTGCTTTCAAACCAATTTGTACTGGCTGGTCTACCGACTTACGCCAAATTACGCCGGGCGCAATCTTTTCGATAGCGTCGGTCATTTTGGTGTTGAGCGGACCTTTACCGTCGATGGGATTACCCAACGCGTCAAGCACGCGACCCAACACTTCCGGACCAACAGGAACTTCCAGAATACGGCCAGTACACTTACATTTTTGGCCTTCGGCCACACCGCGATAATCGCCGAGAATTACTGCACCTACAGAGTCGCGCTCCAGGTTCAGTGCCATCCCGAAAATACCGCCTTCAAATTCAATCATCTCACCGTACATAACATCGGCGAGACCGTGAACACGAATAATACCGTCAGTTACGGAAACGACGGTACCTTCGTTTTGAGCTTCTGTAGAAAATTCAAGGCCAGCAATACGCTGCTTGATAATTTCACTGATTTCAGAAGGATTCAGTTGCTGCATGCTCTGTTCCTCAACCCTGGGATTAGGATTTCATTGCTTCGGCGAGCTTCGCCAAGCGACCACGTACTGAACCATCAATCACCATGTCACCGGTGTGGATAATTGCACCACCCAGCAGGCTCTTATCAACAGAACCTTGAACACTGACTTTACGATCCAATTTGGCGCTTAGTGCTTGAGCCAATTTGTTTATCAAGTCGACCGGCAACTCATAAGCTGCGGTCACCTCAACATCGATGGTTTTCTCTTGCTGGGCTTTCATCCTGGCGAACAGCTCTTTCACAAACGGAAGCAGCGCCAGACGTTTATTGCTTGCAAGGGTGCGGATGAAATTCTGTTGATTTTCATCCATCTTCTCACCACAAACTTGTACAAAGATGGAAGCTTTCTGTGCGGCAGACAGACCAGATACGCCCAAGGCTTTTTTCACCTGATCTTGTTCTGCTACAGCGGCTGAAACTTCCAGAGCTTCAAACCATGACTGCAACTTATTTGCAGCCAAGGCGAATTCAAATGCTGCTTTGGCGTAAGGTCTAGCCAAGGTGGTCAGTTCAGCCATAACTACCTCTCTTAGAGCTCGGCAGCGAGTTTGTTTACCAACTCGTTGTGAGCATTTTGATCGATAGAAGATTCAAGAATCTTTTCTGCACCAGCCAATGCCAGGGTTACCACTTTGCTGCGCAATTCTTCGCGCGCGCGGCTGGTAGCCTGATCAATTTCAGCTTGGGCTGAGACTTTCAGACGATCGCCTTCCAAACGGGCTTTCTCTTTTGCTTCTTCAACAATTTCGATAGCGCGCTTGTTAGCTTGATCGATAATAGTGGCAGCTTCTTTCTTTGCAGACGTCAGTTGCTCAACCACTTTCTGTTTAGCCAATTCAAGATCTTTTTCAGCTTTATCTGCAGCCTGGAGACCATCAGCGATACGCTTGGTACGTTCAGCCATTGCCGCAACAATGGGTGGCCATACAAAACGATGAGTCAGATAAATAAAGATGACAAAAGCCACCATCTGACCAATAAAAGTTGCGTTCAGGTTCACGTTTAGATGCCTTTGTTAAAGGGATTAAATCGCTAACGCGACTACTAAAATTAAGCGCCTGTAGCGAACAGGATATACATGCCGATACCAACACCGATCATTGGAACCGCATCGACCAGACCCATAACAACAAAGAACTGGGTACGCAACATCGGGATCAATTCAGGTTGACGAGCGCCGCCTTCCAGAAATTTACCACCAAGAATACCTACACCAATCGCAGCACCTACAGCACCTAAACCAATTACCAGTGCACCTGCCAGATAAATCAAAGCTTGAGCTTCAGTCACAGTGTTTTCTCCTACTTAAGTTGATAAAAATAAAAAACGAAAAATAAAAACTTAAAAAAACAAACTAAAAAACTTAATGCTGCTCATCGGTTTGGTAAGCCATGCTCATATACACAATGGTCAACACCATGAAGATGAACGCCTGCAACGCGATAATCAGAATGTGGAACAAGGCCCAAACGATCTGCAGCGAAATACCAAAGAAACCGAGAACCAAATTAGCGCCGATCATAATTGCGATCAGGATAAAGATAATTTCACCGGCATACAGATTGCCGAATAGACGCAAGCCGAGTGATACAGGTTTGGCAATCAGGTTTACTGCTTCGAGGACAAAGTTCACCGGAATTACTGCGATTTGCACAATCACGTTTTTGCTACTGAATGGATGCAAGCACAGCTCTTTAGCAAAACCAATCACACCTTTTTCGCGGAAACTGAAGAACAAAATCAGCAAGAAAATGCACGCCGCCATACCAAGAGTAATATTAGGATCAGTAGAGGGAACGACTTTAAAGAATACCGCGTGGGGATCAGCACCGAGTGAAACACCAACCAGTTTGGCAATTTCAGGCAGCAGGTCAATCGCAATCAAATCCATGGCATTCATGAAGAACACCCACACCAGGATCGTCAAAGCCAAAGGTGCAATCATAGTATTTTTGTAGGGGAACATACCCTTGACGTTACTGTCCACAAACTCAACAGCTGCTTCAACGTAGTTTTGTAAACCAGTGGGAGCATCCGAGGTTACTTTTTTAGCAACGCTGCGAAAAATAAAGAAAAACAGCGCACCTAAAAATAATGACCAACCCATGGTATCTACGTTAACAGCCCAGAAGCCCATTTGTGCCGCTTCATCGCCGTTATGCGCAAAACCCCAGGTACCATCCGGCAACTTGCCATAGGTAAGGTTGGTAAGGTGGTGTTTGATATATTCTGAAGATGTTAGAGCTTCTGCGTGTTCAGCGGATGACATCGTTAAATCCCAAATGACCAAAGTTGAAATCGGTTCACGCTAGCGGCGCCCACCGGGGCTGCGAAGTAGCGGATATAGCCAGGCAATTGCCTGAACCATCACATAAGCCAGGATCATAGTTGCGGCGTAAGGGGCGCTTTTTAATAACGCTATCTGCTTGAACGCGAGCAAAAATAAAACGGCTGTGATAACAAACTTTCCCAATTCACCGACGTAAAAAGCCGCCAGGATTTTCTGGGTCGGCGCGCCCAATACGGGGCGAAACGCCACAAGTGCCAGCCATACATTGGCTGTCACACAAATAATTCCACCTGCAAACAATGAAATTGCGGCTTGAATATTGATGGCAAGAGCCAAGGCGCTAATCAGCAGGGTTGCCAAAAACTGGGCCGCTATTGTCTGGAGAGCAAAGCCACGCCCGTTGAGATAACGCGACATTCTGAATTTTGCCCTCTTTTTTTTCGGCGGCATTCTGTCATAAAGAGTTACTTATTACCAATGGTAACAAGCTTATGTTCCAGATGCCCAAACGTGGCGCATTATAGAGATTAAGCCCCCCAGCGGCAACCTTCGAGCTAGCATCAAAGACAAAAACTGACTAGTAAATTTGCTGTAAATTTGCATGACGATTTACCGATCACTGTAGTTAGTGTTTAAAGCTGGGATATATAACTAGATATAGCGAAAAGGCACCGTGCAAACAGGTGCCGCGATGATAGGAATACCAACAAATTATTTAATATGGCCGAGAATTCCATCCAACTCATCGAGGGAATTGTAACTAATCACCAGTTTGCCCTTGCCTTTAGCGCCATGCTGGATTTCAACGCCCGCACCCAGGGTGTCGGAAAGTTGGTCTTGCAAACGGCGAATGTCGGCTGACACAGCCACTTCCGGCTTCACTTTTTCAGCATTTTGTCCTTCCTGATGCAAACGCACCAAGGCTTCGGTTTGGCGAACCGACAAACCCTTGGCCACAATTTGACGCGCAATTGCGCGCTGGGTTTCGCCATCAAGGGTTAACAGCGCACGCGCATGGCCCATTTCCAGATCGCCATGTTCAAGCAGGGTTTTCACTTCTTCGCTAAGTGCAATCAGGCGCAGCAAGTTAGTGATGGTAGTGCGTGATTTTCCGACCGCCTGCGCCACTTCTGCATGGGTTAATTCGAATTCGTCTTGCAGACGTTTGAGTGCTACTGCTTCTTCGATCGGATTGAGATTCTCGCGTTGGATATTTTCTATCAGCGCCATCGCAATTGCCGCTTCATCAGGCACATCGCGAATTACTGCCGGGATCTTGTCCAATCCAGCAATTTGAGTGGCGCGCCAGCGGCGCTCACCGGCGATAATTTCGTAACGACCGTCACCAATCGGACGAACCACAATTGGCTGCATTACCCCTTGCGCCTTTATCGATTCAGCTAATTCTTCCAGTGCTTCGGTGTGCATATCGCGACGCGGTTGATATTTACCACGTTGGATTAATTCAACCGGTAAGTGCGCCAGCTTGCCATCGCGGTATTCAAGTTTGCCATCCACTTCCGCAGGATTTATCGGCATTTCAGGCGCAGGTGCAGTTACACCCAAACCGGCACTCAAGAGTGCATCCAAGCCTTTTCCTAATCCTTTGCGTTTTGTCGACATTTGAATCAGCCTTATATAAATTTTTGTTAGTGTGTTTCTGTTGCAGTGGCAGCAGGTTTATTGCTCGTTTCATTGCGACGTAAAATTTCACCGGCCAGTGCAAGATAGGCGATTGCACCTTTGGACTGACGATCGAACGCCAATACCGGCATACCAAAACTCGGTGCTTCGGCAAGGCGCACGTTGCGCGGAATACAGGTGCGATACAAACGGTCGCCAAAGTGTTGTTGCAATTGCGCCGATACATCATTAGTCAAACTGTTGCGCGGATCATACATAGTGCGCAGCAAGCCTTCGATTTTTAAGTTCGGATTCAATACTTTCTGGATTTGGTTAATCGTACCAACCAATGCTGATAAACCCTCCAATGCATAGTACTCACATTGCATGGCGATAATCACACCATCGCACGCGGCGAGTGCATTCAAGGTGAGCATATTGAGCGAAGGAGGGCAATCAATCAGGATATAGTCAAATTGGTCGCGCACTTGATTGAGTGCATTTTGCAAACGGCGCTCTTTATTTTCAAGCGCAAGCATTTCGACTTCGGCCGCCGTTAAATCACCGTTCGCGGGCAATACTTTATATTTTCCACTTTCCGACATTACCAGGCAGTCGCTAATCGATTCGCGTTCGGTAAGTACATCGTAAATGGATTTTTCTATATCATTTTTATTAACACCGCTTCCCATAGTGGCATTACCCTGCGGATCAAGGTCCACCAACAAGACACGCTTTTTGGTTGCGACCAGTGATGCAGCTAAATTCACACAGGTGGTCGTTTTACCAACTCCACCTTTTTGATTGGCAATGGCATATATCTTGGTCAAGTGAAATCCTATAACCACGCAGTGGTTGAAAAATTTTTATTGTTTCGGCTGCAAGACTAACAAATGGCGCTCACCATCTGTTTCTGCAACCAACAGTTTTACACTTTCAATTAACTTAATCTTATCGGCTATGGGTGCAAGTTCATCTTGCGGGTAAATACCCTTCATCGCTAAAAAAATGCCCTTATCCTCAAGCATATGAATACATCCTTCAGTCATATCTTGCAGACTAGCAAACGCGCGACTAACCACCACATCAAATTTTTGTACAGGCTGGAATTCTTCCACACGGCGGTTTTCCACGGTCACATTAGTTAAACCCAGCAGGGTTTTAACGTGAAACAAAAACCGCGTTTTTTTACCGTTGCTATCGAGCAGGGTAAATAATTTTTCGGGAAACATAATCGCCAATGGAATGCCTGGTAGCCCACCGCCGGTCCCTACATCAATTACCCGCGCAGCGGGAAAATTTTTATTGGCGCTAAACCAAGGCACTACGCTCAAGCTATCCAACAGATGGCGCGCCACCATTTGGCGAATATCACGCACCGCAGAAAGATTATAGGCTTTGTTCCATTTTTCGAATTCACGCACGTAGGCCAATAATTTTTCAATTTGGCCGTCATCCAGGGAAACCGACATTTCCGTCGTACCGCGAATCAATTGATTGCGTAATTCATTTTGTAAATCGGTCACTCACAATTCTCTTGGTTTAGGTCGTAATAATTAAGACGCTTGTTGTTCCGGCGCATCTTCTTGTAAGCGTCTTAATACACCGCGTTTTTTCAGGTAGACCAACACCAGCGAAATAGCCGCCGGTGTAATGCCTGATATGCGAGAAGCACGCGCAAGTGTTTGTGGCCGCGCAGCGGTCAATTTTTGTTTGACCTCATTGGATAATCCATCAACCACTGAATAATCGAAGTCATCCGGAATAATGGTATTTTCATACGCGCGCAACCGATCCACATCTTCCTGCTGGCGTTCAATATAGCCGGAATATTTTGCATCAATTTCAATTTGCTCGGCCGCAGCTTCATTAGCGATTGGATCACCTTTAAGTGAAGCTATATCGGTATAAGTTAATTCCGGACGACGCAGCAAATCCATCAAACTATATTCGCGTGTCAGTTTAGTTTGAATTTTTTGTTCGACTTGTTCCGCTTCGGCAGAACCGGCCTGAATCCAGGTGGAACGCAAACGCTCTTGTTCGAGCGCAATTTGCTCGCGCTTATCGCAGAAAATTCTCCACTGGGCATCACCCACCAAGCCAAACTCGCGCGCTTTTTCCGTCAAGCGCAAATCAGCATTGTCCTCTCGCAGCAATAACCGATACTCCGCACGGCTGGTAAACATACGGTAGGGTTCTTTGGTTCCGAGAGTGATCAAATCATCAACTAACACACCGACGTAGGCCTGGTCACGGGTCGGGCACCAGGCTGCTTTTTCTTGCGCGCGCAACGCCGCGTTTATTCCTGCGAGCAGACCTTGCGCGCCCGCTTCTTCATAACCGGTAGTGCCGTTAATTTGGCCGGCAAAAAATAATCCGCCGATGACTTTGGTTTCCAGACTGTGTTGCAAATCTTGCGGATTGAAATAATCGTATTCAATCGCATAACCCGGACGGAGGATATGGGCGTTTTCAAAACCTTTCATCGAGCGCACGATTTCCAACTGTACATCGAAGGGCAAGCTGGTAGAAATTCCGTTCGGGTAAAGCTCATGTGTCGTTAAGCCTTCAGGCTCGATAAATACCTGATGTGAATCCTTATCCGCGAAGCGGTGAATTTTATCTTCGATCGATGGACAGTAACGCGGACCAATACCTTCAATCACTCCCGAGTACATCGGCGAACGATCCAGGTTGCGGCGAATCACATCGTGTGTTTTTTCATTGGTGTGGGTGATGTAACAACAAATTTGTTGCGGTTGCATAGCGCGATTGCCCATCACTGACATCACCGGACGGGGTTCATCGCCATATTGTTTTTCCAGAACATCAAAATTGACTGTGCGTGCATCAACGCGCGGCGGAGTGCCGGTTTTTAAACGATCAACACGTAGCGGTAATTCGCGCAGGCGTTTGGACAGGGCGATTGATGGTGGATCGCCAGCGCGACCACCGGAATAATTTTGCATGCCGATGTGAATCAGTCCGCCAAGGAACGTACCGGCCGTTAGCAC
>JAJQJO010000014.1 GCA_021323495.1 Cellvibrio sp.
TTTTTGAAGGAACAATAATTTGAAGGACCAATAATTTGAAGGACCAATAAATTGAAGGACCAATAAGCGGGAAAATAATTTAATGTTTACTGCGCAAAAATCCGACCAACCTCATCCGCAATAATCTGCGCACCCTGCTCCACCACACTTGCATCCTGACAATAAGTCACGCGGATACATTCGTGGCAATGTTGCCAATCACCCGCCAGGCCGGGAAAGAAATGATGGCCGGACACCACCAAAACCCCACGCGCTTTCAAGCGTTGATAAAGTTCCTCACTGCTGATGGGCAAATCTTTAAACCACAGCCATAAAAAAATCGCACCTTCGGGCTTGTGGATAAAGCATGGCAGGTCGCCAAGGTATTTTTTAAAGGTCGCCACTGCATGCTCCATCCGCGCACGATAAAAAGGCGCTACGACTGCGCGGCTTAATTGCAGGATTTTTCCATCTTTCAATAAATGCCGCGCAAGTGCCGGGCCGAAATTGCCGGTCGCCAAACTTAAAATAGTATTGGCCTTGGCAAAGGCGTTTATCACCTCTGGATTGGCGATAACAATGCCGGTACGTGCACCGGGCAAGCCCAACTTGGAAAGGCTCAATACCAAAATAGTGTTGTCATTCCAATGTGGTTGGGCATCAGCAAATAAAATATTGGGAAAGGGTGTGCCGTAGGCACCATCGACAATAAACGGGACTTGATGCGCGCGCGCCAATGCATCCAGCTTTAATAATTCTTCATCGCTAAGCACATTACCGGTGGGATTTGTGGGGCGCGATACACAGAGCGCACCTGTTTCTGCGGTGATAGTTAATTGCGAAAAATTTACATGGTATTTAAAAAAACCATTGGGCAACATTTCGATACTCGGGCGCGTTGAGGTAAAAAAATCCGCGCAAATCCCTAAATCGTTGTAACCCAAATATTCCGGTGTCAGCGGTAATTGAATGCGCTTTTTGCTTCCATCGGCATAATCGCCCGCAAACAAATTAAAGAGTACAAAAAACGCTGATTGGCTGCCATTGGCGAGGGCGATATTCGCGCGTGAAATCGGCCATTGATATTCTTTTTGCAGCAAATTGGCGATGCTATCCAATAACTCCGCATCGCCCTGTGGCGGTTGGTATACCCCCAAAAGCTGGTGGGTTTCCTGCGGATTATTGAGCGTCGCGCGCAGTGCGTCTTCAAACGCCTGCTCCATTGCCGGAATGCGCGCGGGATTACCGCCGCCCATAAAAATCATATCGGGATTAACGCGTAACGCCTCGCCCAGGTCATCCATCAAGGTGACTATGCCAGCATCAGTGCAGAGTTTTTGGCCGAAGCGAGAGAATTGCATAAAGGGACACCCGATTGATTAACACTGGCTTGAAAGCGGTGCAATCTAGCGGGTCAGACGGGAAAAGACTAGCGGGATCAGATCAGGCCGAATTTGCGCAGGGTCGCTTCCAGTTTTTCCGGGTTAACCGGCTTCTGGATAAAATCAATTGCCCCCAATTGGGTAACACGTGCATGGGCGGTCGGTTGGATATCACCAGAGATCACGATAATCATTGCATCCAGCCCTTCAGCCTTTATCGTCTCCAGCACCTGATAGCCATCTATTTCCGGCATGGTCAGGTCGAGAAATACTATCTCGCCCTTACCGTCGCGAATCGCCTGCAAACCTTCAGCACCATTGGTAGCGAAGGTGATATCAACGTCCCAGCCTTCAGGTAGCGAACGCGCTACCTGCTTGCGCGCCATCATGGAGTCATCACAAATCAACAGAGGTGTCGCCATGGGGTAAACATATCTTCTAATTAGTCATTTATAGGAAAAACTGATCGCCATCTCTATGAAGCGTCAATTAGGTGGATACTGGTGAGTATAGTCAGGGATTTTTGTCCACAACGGGTTTTTTTCCCCCGACGGCGCTTAAACCGCTAAGCACCATTTGTCGGAACCCTACCCGGCTCCTTGTACTGCTCAAACAAACTGGCAACATCCACTGCTAGCACAGCATCCTGACTGGCATCTACTTTGGCCAAATATTCCAGCGCAGTTGGCCCCCAGGGCAGTGCCTGTAAATACTCCCGATCTTGCGGAAGCTGGCGCGGCAGGTTGAGGATGTCGGCCAAGCGCTGCAAGCTCAGCAATTTAAGATTTTGGCTGAGCAGGTAATCCCCCTGGTAATTGGTACCAAGCACCCGGTGGTTGACCAGCGCTGCGCGAATACGCTCCCACTGCTCGGCCGCCAGGCCCTGATGCATTAGCTCGCGCTCAGGCACAGCTTCACCTACTGCCGAGGCGCGATAGCAGCGCCACAGGATTAGCAGGCTGGCGAATAAATCGGGATAATTGCGGTCACGTAAACCAATCTGGTGGGCATTGATGGTGTGGACAAACACGGCACCGCCAAGAATTACCGTCCAGATTAAATTCACCCATAACAGGAATAAAGGTAGCGCCGCAAAAGCGCCATACACCAGCGTGAAAGAAGAATGGCCAACAATCAAACCAAACGCCGTCTTCAGCCCCTGGAATCCCAAGGTGGTAACGAATCCGCCGATCATTGCGTGTCGCACTGGCACCTTACAGTTAGGTACTGCAGCAAACAACAATGTAAATGCCGCCCAGGTCAGCACCCAGGGTGTAAGCCGAAAAATCAACTCGAATACACCCAGGCTATCGTAAGTGCCTACCAACAGCCGGAATGAGGCGAGATAGGTACTCATCGCCAGGGCCGCTCCCAGTAATAAGGGGCCGAGGCTCAATATCGCCCAGTAGAGTAAAAAATTGGCTATCCCGCGTCGACCACGTGGTACGCCCCAGATCGCGTTAAAGTTTTGCTCGATATTTTTGAGCATTAAATAAGCTGAAATTAACAGGAACAGCAAACCAAAAACGGTTAGCTGCCGCGCCTGTTCGGAAAACTGTTTCAGGTATTTACCCAGGTCTTGTTCACTGTTAGGTAAGAAGTGATCGAATACCAGGGCCTGGAATTGATCGCCCAGATCCTGAAAGGCGGGGATAATTGAGAACATGGAATAGGTCACAGTCATCATCGGCACTGTGGCGAAGAGGGTGACATAGGTAAGCGAATCGGCACTTTTCTGGCAGGACTTCGCGCGATATTGCTGCACCATCAACCAAAAAAATCCCGACAACCAGCGATACGTCTTGCGTGCAACCACAAGCAGGGAAGGCAACGAGGGCATAGCGTTAAATCCTTAAACCAAGTCAGGGCGCAACCGCTATAATCTGCCGCGCCATCGCAAATAGATGTTTACCAAGAGGTAATAATGATCACACTTTACCACAACCCGCGCTGCTCAAAATCGCGCGATGCCCTGGCCCTGCTGCGCGAACAAGGGCAGGAGCCTGAGGTGATTCTGTATATGCAAACACCGCCCACGGCCAAATCGTTAAAAGCCTTGCTCGCAAAATTGGGCATAGGTGCGCGCGATTTATTGCGCACGGGCGAGGATGCTTACAAAGAGCTGGGCCTTGCCGATGAAACACTGAGTGAAACTGCATTAATTAAGGCGATGGTCGAAAATCCAAAATTAATTGAGCGTCCGATTGCGGTTAACGGCGATAAAGCGGTGATTGGTCGGCCGCCGGAAAATGTTTTGCGAATTATTCCCGTGCGCAAATAACCGCCTGCTCAGCGTGCGAGACGCGCCGTGAATACGTCCCTGTAGGCTCGACTTCGGCATCCTCGCCTCAGACGGTCTCGCACACTGAGCAGGCGGTTATTTTCGCTTCAACATCTTCACTAAAGATATATTTTTATGACGCCCTATATTTTAGTTTTGTATTACAGTCGTACCGGCTCCACACTCGAAATGGCAAAACAGATTGCGCGCGGTGTTGAACAAGTCAGCGGAATTGAAGCGCGTTTGCGCACTGTGCCTGCGGTATCTACCGTTACCGAAGCAACTGAACCCGCCGTTCCCGACAGCGGTGCAATTTATTGCAGCGAAGCCGATTTAAAAAATTGTAGCGGTCTGGTACTCGGCAGCCCTACCCGCTTTGGCAATATGGCTGCACCCATGAAATATTTCCTCGATGGCACCAGCGGCCTCTGGTTAAATGGCGACCTGATCAACAAGCCCGCTGCCGTATTCACCTCGACTTCCACTTTGCACGGTGGGCAGGAATCTACCTTGCTATCAATGATGCTGCCCCTGTTACACCAAGGCATGGTGATTGCCGGTATTCCCTACAGCGAAGCAGCCATCAGCAGCACCCGCACCGGTGGCACACCCTATGGCGCATCGCATTTCGCCAGCGGCGACACGCCCAACAAACTCAGCAGCGATGAAAGTACGCTATGCCAGGCGCTGGGCAAACGCATCGCCACTCTCGCATTGCAGCTTTCGAACAGTAACCAGAAGGTTAACTTATGACACAAGTTCCCGGACAAGATGAGCAGCACCTCACCGATACAAAGCCAAAAAAAGCCATCGTCATTACCGATGCTGATGCAATTGTGCTGAATAAAAAATTGCGCATAGGTCGTTTCATCGTCCGCACAACTTACATCAGTTTACTGGCGTTATTTACCTTGCTAAACCTGATTAATGAAAACGGCAAACTCGCACTCTGGCTGTTACAAATTATTCCTTTATTGATTTTCATCCCCGCCCTGCTGCGTGAGACCCACCGCACTTACAGCTGGTTGTGTTTTGTGGCATTGATGTATTTCGCAGCGATTATTCCGTTGCTGATGAGCCGCTGGTTGTGGAGTGACTGGCTAATCACCCTGCTCGTAAGCGCCATGTTCATGGCCGCCATGATGACCAGCCGCTGGCTGCAGTATTGGAACTATTATTTGTCCACCAAAGTCAATCATCCATAGTTTTGCGTAAGGAATTTATTGTGCCTGTCAATTATTACGAACCGCCAACACCTCCAAGCGAGCATCAACCCAAGCGCGCCGCTCCATCAGCGGCACCTGTGCCAAAACGGCCTGGCGCCTGGCGCCTTTTTTTTAGCAACATAGGCGCAGGCATTACCTGGTTCCGCAACGCGTTAATGAACACGCTGTTCATTATAATTTTCATCATTTTTATTATTGCATTAAGCGCGAGCTCACCCTTGCCGCTGCCGGAAAATTTTGCGTTGCGCCTTGCACCAACCGGGTTGTTAGTCGACCAGCGCAGTCATATAGATCCGCTCAGTTTACTGCTGTCCGATGAAGCGACCGAGGAAACTGAAGCGCTGGTGAGTGAAATAGTTGAAGCGATCAATAGAGCTGCCACAGATAAACGTGTCACCCTGCTGGTGTTGGAGCCCGGCCTTATGCTTGGCGGTGGCATCAGCAAAATGAATGATATTGGCCAGGCATTGGAAAACTTTAAACGCGCGGGCAAAAAAATTATTGCGGTCAGTGACAACTATTCGCAGGACCAATATTACCTCGCCAGCTTTGCCGATGAAATTTATCTCCACGACATGGGCGTAGTAGAAATCACTGGCTATGGCCGCTATATGAATTATTACAAAACCGCGTTGGATAAACTCGGCGTGACCATCCATGCGTTCCGCTCCGGCAAGTATAAAGATTATCTGGAACCCTATCTGCGTGACGATATGTCGGAAGAGTCGCGCGAACACAATGCGCAATGGATTAACGATCTTTGGAAAAATTACACCAGCAAAATTGAAGGCCTGCGGCATTTGCCAGCGGGAAGTATCACGGATTATGTCAATAATCTCGATGCGCACATGGCATTAACCGCAGGCGATAGCGCCAAACTGGCATTGGAAAAATCCCTGGTCGATAAAATTGCTTCGCGTCAGGACATGGAAAAAATGCTCATCGAAAAAGCGGGCAAAAGTGAAGAAGGCGAGTGGTATAACGGTATAGGGGTTAAATCCTATCTCGCCGATGTGCGTAAATATCCCTCGCTGGAAAAAAATAAAGTCGCCGTCGTTGTGGCGGTGGGTTCTATTGTCGATGGCCACCAACCCGATGGCAGTATCGGCAGTGAAAGTATGTTGGAACTGTTGCGGCAGGTAAAAGAGGACGATGATGTAAAGGCATTGGTCATCCGTATCGATTCCGGAGGCGGCAGCGCATTTGCTTCGGAAATTATCCGCACCGAAATTATTGCCCTGCGCGAGAAGAAAATCCCGATCTATATTTCCATGGGTACGGTAGCAGCATCAGGTGGGTATTGGATCGCGACAGCGGGCGATAAAATCTGGGCCCAGCCAACCACCATCACTGGCTCAATTGGCGTGTTCGGCGCATTCCCGACATTGGAAAAATCCTTGCAGAAAATCGGTATCAACACTGACGGTGTTGGCACTACCGAATTAGCGGGCACTATGCGCCTTGATCGCCCACTGTCAGAAAAAGCCAGCAAAGTTGTACAGCTGGGCGTCGATAGTATTTATCAACGTTTTATCACACTGGTGGCCGATGCGCGCAAACAGGAAGTTACTGCAATTGATGCCATTGCCCAAGGGCATGTATGGACTGGCACCAAAGCCAAAGAGCTGGGCCTGGTCGACGAACTGGGAACTTTGAGCGATACCATTACTGCTATCGCACAGGAGGCAAAACTCGACAAGTACCAGGTGGAATTTGTGCAGCGCCCGCTCTCACCCAAAGAAGAATTCCTGCGCTCGCTCACCCAGGGGCAAGCCGGTAGCCTCGCACCCAAATCATTTTTGGAAAAGTTTGTTTCACTCAAACTATTGAATGATTTAACGCCTGCATTGAAACCACTCAGCGACCTGCAAAAAATGAACGATCCGCAAGGTATTTACGTACAGTGCCTGGATTGTGTTGCACCTTAAATGAGTAGCACCTGAATAAGTAGCGCCTTGATTAAGTAGGACCTTGATGACGTGAGACCTTGATGAAGTAAGACCTTGATTGATTACGTAAAATGGAAACTAGTGAATGATTGGCAAAAAAACCTGCCAATCATTCATTTCATTGGATGATATCGACACGTATTTTAATCACAGCTAGTCAAACCACCAATCCATGCACCAATCACCTCAACCGCTGCCTGATCAACTACATGCGATGCCAAGGGTGGCATTTGGTTTACATCTCGCACTTTCATCCTTGCTAACAATACCGAACGCTCGGGTTCACCCGGGGCAAGAATGCGCGCATTAGCAATACCCAGGTCGCCCGTCGTGGGCTGCACATTACAGGTCTGCGTTGCTGCAAGTGCAGTGTTGTAGCGTAAATCCAGATTTACCGGTGTGGGTCCATCGGGGCTATGGCAGTTACTGCAATTGCTGTGCAAATAGCTACGTGCGCGTTGCGCCAGGGTTGCATTGGTATCTTCGAGAGCAAAAAGTGTTTGCGCTTTTTGATTCGCTGTAATTGCCGTGGCAAATAAATTGATATGCGCAAGCGTGTCCAATTGATGTGCATTGATGCCGCTCGCGGTGTACAACATTGAATTATTTAATTGCAATGTTTCCAAACCCAGTGAAAAATTCGCCACTTGTGTATGACAAGTGAGGCATTGGCCGCGGCTGGGATATTGCCATTGCACACCTTCAACTAATTTTTCTTTCGCATCGCTTAATAACAGCGCGTCGGTTTGGTCATCACGCCATTCATAGCTGAATCCTTGCCAACCTGATTCACTATGGGCAAATAACCGGGTTTCGATAAAACGATCATTCAATTTGAAATGTTTCATCAGTACACTGCCGACGGGAAATAAAAAGTCGCCTTCCGCCGTCAATTCTATTTTTGTATTATCAGGCAGGGCGAAATAGCGGTCCTTTCCCGCCGCATCTGACCAGAGCGGGCTGATTACTGAATAGGGAATCATTGCGGTTGCAGGTAATGTTGCGTCCTCCGCGCTAACGCAACCGGTTGCCGACAAATTGGTTGCCATACTGCCCGGTTGCAGCTCGCCACCCGTCACCTGCATTTTGACAATTTGGGAACCGGCCCCCGATTGACCGATAGCGTAAAGCTCGCCCTGATTGTCCTGCGCAAACGACACAATATCGACCGGTACTGTGCCATGATTGTTTACACTCACACCACCGTTAGTAGTGCGCGTAATTGATTGCATGGTATTGACGCAGTAATCGGTAAAAAAATATTTTCCGTAAGCAGCAGGATATTGCGCGCCGCGATATACGTAGCCACCAATAACGGAACACACACCAGTGTTATGGCTAATCGACAACACCGGTTTGGTTTTATTGGCGGTCGAACAATTGGGGCGCCCGCTGTAGCAGGAATCACCTTCCATATCACCCCAGCCATAGTTGCCACCCCGTGTTACCAGATTCACTTCTTCCCATGCTCCCTGCCCCACATCCCCCACCCAGAGCTCGTCAGTTTCTTTGTCAAAACCGAAGCGCCAGGGGTTGCGTAAACCGTAAGCCCATATCTCCGGCGCGCCGCCGGTAGCAGCAAAAGGATTATCCGCAGGAATCGCGTAGTTGCGTCCGGTGCTGGTGTTATCGACATCAATGCGCAAAATTTTTCCAAGTAAATTATTGGTGTTCTGGCCATGTTGTTGTGGATCACCACCGCTGCCGCCATCGCCGGAACTGATATATAAATAACCGTCACTGCCAAATGCGATTTGTCCGCCGTTGTGATTTGCATAGGGTTGATTAAAACGCAGCAAAATAATTTCTGAATCAGGATTAATCATTCCGTCTTGCGCGACATCAAAACGGCTCACCCGTGTCTCCAAATCATCATTGGTGTCGCGTCCGATATAGTTGAAATACACATAGCGGTTGCTGGCAAACTGCGGATGAAACGCCATACCTAACAAACCGGTTTCACTTTCAGGAAAATCAACCCGATCTTCGATATTGAGAATTTCAACCAGCTCGTTAGCGGCTGTATTATTTTGGAAACGAACCACTCTGCCAGGCTGACGCGTTGCATACCAATAATTATTATCAGCGGGCGCCTGGAGCAAATTCGTTGCATTGGCAATATTGGGTAGCGCAGGAAATACGGCTTGCCAATTAATAGTTGCCACTGTGCCGGAATCAATTGGCGCTGGTGCTATGCAAGTAGTATTGCCTGGCCGCATCGCCAAACCAGAAACAATACTGCTGGCAGATAACGAAGATGCGGACGACAATATTAGGGAAGATGAAGAAGAAACTGACACAGAAGAAAGTGCTGCAGAAGAAATTGATACGGAAGAAAGTGGTACAGAAGAAAGAGCGGAAGAAAAAGAACTGGCCGGTGATGGAAGACTGCCTGGTAAAGATGTTGCGGTCGACGAACCGGGAGTATTATTCGAATTGCCCCCACCACCGCAGGCAACCAATCCCATAAAACTGGTCATAAGCAGGCATTTTTTTACGCAGGTTTTCATAGAGATCTCCTCGCAGACAATTAGCCAACCGAACTATTTTGAGTCGCACAATGATGCCCTCAATCATCCAATACAATCCTGTTATCTGGTCACACTCTTATTGATCGTCCATAAAAAAAGCCAGCACATGGCTGGCTTATACAATCTCAGTGTAGCTGAATTTATTGCGGGGTCGGCGTTAATACCTGGATAGCGGCCGCGACATATACCAAGGGCGCATTCCAGTTAATTGCGATTTCATTACTCGCATAACTGCAATAATTATCCAGATAGGATCGGGCCGCAATATTGGAAGGATAGGAAACATTACAGTCCTCCTTATCCTGTTGCCCAGGCTGCGGGCCACCCGCGATAAATCCGGGAATCGGCTCGGCAATTCCATCAGCCTCTGATGGGCGATGGTGCGGATGCAAGGTGGCTTTATCGCCATAACCGGTGACGAAGGACATGTCGGTCGCATTGCGGCCGAGCACGTAATCCAGCATCGCCTGGGCCGCATCCAGATATTCGCGCTTGCCGTTGAGGCGATAGCCTTGCACCAGCATCATCGCCTGCCCCAAGGCTACCGAATTACTACCCCAGACAAAATCATTTTCCTGCATGGTGACGCGATAGGCCGACCCAGCCCATACCGTTTGCAAATTGGCAGCAAGACCATCGATGCGGCTGGCGATCAATGATTTATCAGCAATGGCAGTCAAATTATCGCGATGATGCGCGAGCGATATCCAACCCAAGCCACGCACATCACCCCAGGAGGGAACGGTGGCGGAAGTTTCATTGGGTTTCATCGCCGTGTAATAGGTATCTTTTTTGGTGGTGATATACAACTCAGCGGCAGCCCAGGCAAATTCATCGGCCAGGTTACTGTCGCCGTATGCGCCGGTTTTTACATCACCAGGCTGTTGGTACGTGATCGCCGGATTTGCAACTGCCCAGACCCAAGCCGATTCCGCTGCGCTTAACATATTCGCCGACAGGCCCGGCAATTGGCTTTCATACTGTGCCAACACGCGGCTGGCCGTCGCCATTACCGCCGCAAAATCCAGCGCGGCGGCTGTGGTTTTTTGCACAACGTAGCGCTGGCTCGTCGCCTGGTGCGGCATCACGGTGCCATCGAAATTTTTATTGGTGAGTTTGTGATAGACGCCGCCGTCATTGGGGTCTTGCATGTCCAGCATCCACTCAAGGTTCCATAGCACCTCATTAAGCAGATCGGGGATTACATCGCCACTTTCAGGGATATTTAAATTCTGGCCATTAAATAACGCCGGGAAATGTTCGTAAGCCGCGAGCAGCGAATAGGTCGCAATGCCCGAATTCACTATGTACTTGTTGTAATCGCCCGCGTCATACCAACCTTTGGGCGCGGATATCACAGTATCAGCCGGACGTGCCGTACTGGCAGCAGATGGATGCACCAGCACATTGGTATCCGGATGTCCCAACGTCCGTGCAAAAACACCGGCATGGGCGGACAACAATTCCGCACTATTGCGATTGAAATAAAAGGCTTTGATGCTCGCGGCGCTTAATGCACTGTAGACATCACTGGCAATGGTGAAATGATAGGAATCGTTCACCCCTTCGACCCGCAAGAAATAATCGCCAGGCGTTTTGACACTGGAAAAATCGGCCAATCTGACACTCTCTTCCGCTGCATCCCAGCGAGTAGCTGCGCCCAGACTGCCACTAAACACTTCCATTCCGGTCGCTGTATTTATCACTTTAAAATTGGCCGCCGCGACTGCCGGCACCACTGCCCATTTTGCGGACCCAGGCATAAAACCAAGCTGGTTAAGCTTGATGGCGCTAACCGCAGCGCTTGAACTGGTAGCAGCACTGCTAACGACTGGCGAAACAGATGATGCCCTGGCAGCGCCAGAATTACCGCCTCCACTACCGCAGCCAACCATCAAACCAGACACGGCGACGAGCGCCAGCATCGGCACCAAAGGACTCGGGGTATACAAAACCATGGGATTCTCCGTTGCACTCCAGGCTCCTGCGAACCTGGTTGTTATATTTTAAGCAGTAACCTGGGTTGCAATGCTGTCGCAACACCAGATACGTAGCGGGGGCAAGGGTACTCGATGGGAAGTCCCCTGGATTCCCATTTTGCGTGGAAAACCTGAAGTGGTGATCAGGTTGGGGAGAGTCTGGAGGTGATATTGCAGGAGATCAAATTGCTAAAACTTTCTTTACAAAAGGAATGGTCAATTTACGTTGTTCTGCGAGCGAGGCGTGGTCGAGCCGCGCCAACTGCCAGAAGAGTTCGTTGGTATCGCGCGGTAAACGCTGGATTATATATTGCGCCACCTCATCGCCCAGTTCCAGACCGCGGGCACGGGCACGCATTTGCAGCGCTTGTTGTTTATCCTCGTCGCCGAGGCTATGCACCTGGTAAGTCAGGCCCCATTGCAAACGCGAGCGCAAATCCTCCAGGCTTAAACCAAGTTCACGCGGGCTGTGCTCTGCCGCAACCAGCAAGCGCTTGCCTTGGTCACGCAGCAAATTGTAGAGGTTGAAAATCGCCAATTCCCAATCCAGGCGGCCAGCGACAGTTGGCAGGCAATCCAGGCAAACCAGATCGACCATCTCCAAACCGGTAAAAAGTTCATCCGGTGCGTAACCAACCAGATCGCGCAGGGGCAAATACTGTACCGACATCCCCATCGATTGCGCCTGGTGACAAGCGGCCTGCAACAAATGGGTCAAACCACATCCAGGTGCACCCCACAGATAAACAAAGGTCTCGCCAGTACCATCCAATTGCGCGCGCAACCCTTGCAGCACCATCGCATTGTGGGTGTGCCCGGGCGCATAAAAATTTTCAAAGGTAGCGTCATCATTCAGATTGACGCCCAGGGACAATTGCTGGGGCAAGTTAACCATAACTACTTCTGCCAAACGTACATCAAAGGATTCTCGATGGTGCCGATATCCGGCGCCGGCGCTACAGCGGGTTGAGCGCCGGGGATTTGCTCGCTAGCCAATGCCTGATCCAGCTCGGCCATAGCATCTGCATCTATACCTTGGGCAGAGGATGTTTCACCAGCGACGACGGCTACCGCAGGTGTTTCATTCATGGTGTCGGATTGCAGGGGAGCCAAACGCCGCCCCAGCGCCAGTGTACCCATCAATAGTTTCACATCCCCCTGAGTGGTCAGACGCACCAGCATACCTTCGGCATTGACCTTTACCACTTCCATGCGCTGCACCATCGCCAGTTCATCCAAATAGGCCTGCGCCTGTTTGAACTCACCAAAACCGATGATGTTACCAATACGCAACATGATGATTTGCGGCCCCTGGCCGGTGGGCATAATGGCATATTGGTCCGCGAAATAATCGGTAGCGCGGTCAACCGCCAGCGCAAAAAGACTTTTCACATCGGGTGTTTCATCGGCGAATACCTGGCTGTTACTGGCATGCAGCAGCTGCCAATCACCCAACCAGGGTCCCTGGACTACCGGCGTGGGAGTAGCATCAAGCGCATCTGCCGCCACAGAGCTCGCTGTCGATGAGACCGGATTTGTTACGGCAACTTCGCTATTAACCGGAGTTTCAGCAGCCAATGGATCAATCTTTACCGCCGGCGGTATCGGCCCAAGGCTATAAGGGGTGTAGCGTCCCACTAAAATCGCATCAGCCTTGTAGCGCAACGAAGCAGTTTTGATTTTTTCGACATCGAGTGCCCATAAATCATCAGCCGTAAGCGACAAGCTGTCTTCCAGGTCCATCCTGGGGAAACTGAGTGGCAGGCCGCGATATTGTGCCTGCATCTGCATCGCCTGCAGATCCGTCACTTCCGGCACCAAACGTAGTCCTGAGGGGTCTTTGGCAACCAGCCAGACCAATACTTTGGGGCGGGTTGCTGGCCAGAGCGGCAATTGCGCCTGACGCAGCAACTGCTCAATCGCCTGGGGTTCATAGTTCAACTGCAGGCCTATCGCCGGAACAGTTTTGCCATCCGCCGTAATTTTTTCAGGCGAGGATTTATAACTGAAACCAAATAGATAGTTTTGCGCTTTCGGCAGTGCTTGTTTGATGGCGGGATTATCCAGGGCGCTGCGCAAGCCAGATACACGCACAATGACTTCACCAAAGCTGGCGCGCGCTGCGGCATTGCGCTCGCTTTCGGATTGGCTTTTTACCAATGTCTCAGCGCGATAAATATCAACTTTTTGCCCGGCTGAGGCCATGCCAGCCAAACCGGACACCAACGAACAAACCAGCAAACGGATAAACAGAGAATGCAACAAAACTTACCCCTGGATGCAGCCAATAAAAGCAAAGAGACGGCATTGTAACAGGCTTAAACAAGGGCGCGACAAGGCCAATCGGGGCAGCGCGCACAATTTCTGTGGATTCTGGTGAATGCGCATACAAGTGCAAATACTTACCCCAGGAATAACTTGTACGGCAGTTGTGCTTTGACCTGCAAGCGCCGCCATAAGCTGTTAGAATGGCGGCCTTTTTTTCAACCAGTCCAATTGCCCGAGCTGTGAGCCCTTTCCTATGAGCCAAAACCAAACCCCTACCCCATCCTTAAGCTACAAAGATGCAGGCGTTGATATAGACGCGGGCGATGCACTGGTTGAACGCATCAAGAGCGTTGCCAAACGCACCCGCCGCCGCGAGGTAATGGCCGGTCTGGGCGGCTTTGCAGCCCTGTGTGAAATCCCCGAAGGTTATCGCCAACCGGTATTGGTATCAGGCACTGACGGCGTGGGCACCAAACTGCGCCTGGCGATGAACCTTCAAAAACACGACACCATAGGTATCGACCTGGTTGCCATGTGCGTCAACGACCTGGTTGTTACCGGTGCTGAACCACTGTTTTTCCTCGACTACTACGCCACCGGCAAGCTTAACGTTGACGTTGCTGCGGCTGTGGTATCCGGCATTGGCGATGGCTGTGAACTGTCCGGCTGCTCGTTGGTTGGCGGCGAAACAGCTGAAATGCCTGGCATGTATGAAGGCGAAGATTACGATCTGGCCGGGTTTTGTGTTGGGGTGGTAGAAAAATCAGAAATTATCGACGGCAGCAAAGTACAGGCTGGCGACGTATTGGTCGCCCTCACTTCCAGTGGCCCGCATTCCAATGGTTACTCACTGATCCGCAAGATCATTGAAGTCACCAATGCCGACCTGAATCAGGATTGCGGTGGCAAATCCCTGGCCAATGCGCTTATGGAACCTACCCGTATTTACGTAAAATCAGTCCTCAAACTGATTAAAGAATCGCAAGTCAATGCCATGGCACACATCACCGGTGGCGGTTTGACTGAAAATATCCCACGCGTATTGCCAGATGATTGCAAAGCCGTTATCGACACCAAAAGCTGGGCACTGCCACCGGTATTCCAATGGTTGCAACGCGGCGGCAATGTGGACATCCGCGAAATGTACCGCACCTTTAATTGCGGTGTAGGTATGGTGATTGCTGTTCCGGCGGGCGAAAAAGACAATGCCCTGAGCATCCTGCGTGCGGCTGGTGAAAACGCTTTTGTAATTGGCTCGATTGCCAAGGCCACCGGCGACGAGCACCAAGTTGAACTGCAAGGCCTCTAACGCATGCTCACTAGTGATGTAAAAACCTTGCGGGTTGTGGTCCTTATCTCCGGAAGCGGTAGTAATTTACAAGCCTTGATCGATGGTGTCGCCAGCGGCGAGTTGCCAATTGAGATAACTGCCGTAATCAGCAATCGCCCTGGAGTATTGGGTTTAAGCCGCGCTGAAGAGGCAGGTATTCCAACACTAGTGCTTGATCACAAAGGCTTTGCCAGCCGCGCAGATTTTGACCGGGAATTGATGCGCACTATTGACGCTTATAATCCCGGCTTAATCGTGCTTGCCGGGTTTATGCGCATACTGACACCCGAATTTACCCGGCATTACCAAGGCAGGATGCTCAATATCCACCCATCGCTATTACCTAAATTCCAGGGGCTACACACTCACCAGCGCGCCATTGATGCAGGCGAGATTACCCATGGGGTCACGGTACATTTCGTCACTGCAGAATTGGATGGCGGCCCTGCGATTGTGCAAGCAGTTGTGCCGGTATTGGCTGGCGATGATGCAGGCCTGCTTGCCAAGCGCGTGCAACGTCAGGAACATATAATTTATCCACTTGCAGTAAAATGGTTTGCGCAAGGCAAATTGAGGATGCTGGATGGAAGAGCTGAATTAAACGGTGAACTTTTGCCTGCTTGCGGTTATCAAATTGAGGCCAACCAGCCCTAAAAGGAATCCCCATGTTAAGCCTTCGCACCAGCGCATTTATTGTTCTTACCGTCCTTTCACCACTGGTAATGGCGGCAGATGCACCCAAAACTTTTGACAACGAATACAAAGCCAAGCTGTACGGATTTAATATTACTGTTACTAACCGCTTGACCAAAACAGCGGACAACCAATACGACCTGTTGTTTAAAGCCGATTCAATGATTGGCAACATTACCGAACACAGCAACATGCAATGGCATCCGGCCCAGCAAACCATTACCCCCCTGCATTACAGCTATGCGAGACGTGGATTAAGCAAAGATCGCACTGCAGAATTATCATTTGACTGGAAAAACAAAAGCGTTACCAACAATGTGCAAAAAACCAGTTGGCAAATGGACATAGCGCAACGCGTGCAAGACAAGTTGAGCTATCAAATACAGATGCAGCAAGACTTGCTGAACGGCAAAAAAGATTTTGCTTACCAGATCGCCGATGGCGGCCGTTTGAAAGAATATAAATTCTCGGCTGTGGGCGAAGAAATCCTGGACACGCCATTAGGCAAAGTGAATACATTGAAAGTCAAACGCAGCCGCGAAAATGATGAGCGCGTCACCTATGCCTGGCTCGCCAAAGATTGGAATTATCTGCTAGTACGTTTACAGCAGGAGGAAAAAGGAGAAACCTATACTATCTATATTCACAAGGCGACCCTGGATGGTAAAACCATCGAGAAATTTTAAGGACATGTGCGTCCCGCTAAAAATTTGTTTACTTAATTATCTATTCACTTAAACCTATTCACTTAAATCAAAAGGCTCTTTATGAATATCTCTGAAAATTGCGTTGCCAGCTTTCATTACACTTTAACGGATAGCACTGGCAAGGTGCTCGACACTTCAGACGGCCAGGAGCCCCTGTCTTATCTGCACGGTGCAGGTAATATTATCCCCGGATTGGAAGACGCGCTGGAAGGCAAAACCGTTGGTGACAAATTAAATGTTGCCGTGGTGGCCGCAGAAGCCTACGGCCTGCGCGACGACAGCCTCGTGCAAGAATTGCCATCCAACATGTTTTCCGGTATCGAGAATATCGAAGTAGGTATGGAATTCCACGCAGAAACCGAACAAGGTTTGCAAGTGGTAACCGTTACCAAAGTAGAAGGCGATCAAGTCACCATCGATGGCAACCACCCACTGGCAGGTGTCGACCTCAATTTTGATGTGGAAATTACCGAAGTGCGCGCAGCAACCGAGGATGAAATGAACCACGGCCATGCGCACGGTGCCGGTGGCCATCACCATCATTAATCGCAGTGCGATAAAAACAAAAAGGCTCCTTTAAGGAGCCTTTTTTATTTTGTCACAATGTTATTGCACGCTATTTCAATTCAACTTTTTGTTCACCACAACGGCTACATTTGTAAATCGTCACTAGCTTGCCCTGCTTAACATCAAACTGCTTTTCTTTCACCACCTCCCATTTATGGAAGCCGCTGCGGCACAGGGTTTTGCCTTTGTGTTTATCAAAGGGACTCGGCTTTTTAAATTGGATGATATCGCCCATGCAATAAATCCGAATCAGGTGCGCGGTAAAGTCACACCACGTTGCCCTTGATATTTACCGCCACGATCTTTGTAGGATGTCTCACAAATTTCATCGGATTCAAAAAACAACATTTGTGCCACTCCTTCATTGGCGTAAATTTTTGCAGGCAAAGGGGTAGTATTGGAAAACTCCAAAGTCACATGCCCTTCCCATTCAGGCTCCAGCGGCGTTACGTTAACGATAATTCCGCAACGGGCATAAGTAGACTTACCCAAACACACCGTCAGAATACTGCGTGGAATACGAAAATATTCAACGGTGCGGGCAAGCGCAAAGGAATTTGGTGGAATAATACAAACATCACTTTTAATGTCGACAAAACTTTTTTCATCAAAGTTTTTAGGGTCGACTACTGTGGAGTGGACATTGGTGAAAATTTTAAATTCGTCAGCGCAACGAACATCATAACCATAGCTGGAAGTACCGTAAGACACTATGCGCTGGCCAGCGGCATCGTAACGAACCTGGCCCGGCTCAAAAGGCTCGATCATGCCATGTTCTTCAGCCATACGGCGCATCCACTTATCGGATTTGATGCTCATAATTGCTCCCAATGCAAATAATTAAACGGCGCGCATGATAGCCTTTTTCAGGCGGGAAAAATACCGCCGCACACTCAGGAACGATCGCCCGGTGCGCGGTCTTCTGGCATATCCACCAAGGTAAAGGACATAGCCGCAACCTGCTTTACCTGAGGTATTTCAGACACCGCCAATTGGTTGATAATTGCACAATCGCTAGTGTTATCACCTGCGCATTCGTTTGCCATCCCCACCAAAGTATCGCGTATGGCATGCAGCGCAATGAGCTGCTGGTCGACCTGCGTAATTTTTTCATTTACCAACGCCTTGACCTGGGCGCAACGCCGTTGCGGATTGGCATACAGCGCCAATAATTCGCGACATTCATCCAGGCTAAACCCAACCGCGCGGGCGCGCTGCAAAAAACGCAGTTGGGCTATGTCATCCAATGAATAGACCCGGTAATCGTTAACTTCCTGCCGCTTGGGCACTACCAAACCAATTTCTTCGTAATAACGAATAGTTTTACTGGGTAGGCCACAAGTTTGGGCTGCCTGGCTGATATTCATTCTTCATTCCTCCGTCAACCTTAGCTGATACCTTTGTCACGCCAATTTCTTATCACTTTAAACATTTCCGTAACTGGAATGTCAACGTAAAAAGCTCAGCCGGCTATAACTACTTTTAAATCATTACAGATGTCTTGCTACCTTTTTACCAAAAAAGGTAAATTTAAACGCCAATTTTCCGAAAACATTGTTTATAATAAGTGAATCAATACACACTTCTGCGTAAAGAATTTTCATAAAAATCATTACGTTATTAATGATTGTTGACAAATTTATTTAATAACCCAGAATAACTGAACACGTTTCGTCCTGATTCGGCAACAGGCGTCACCTTTATAAAGGAAGATTTATGGAATACCTCGACATCAATCACCCTGAGTGGCAAAAAATGTGGGATGAATTGGCCAGCTATCGCATTAATGATGGTGATGCCTTATGTGTCTTTGAAGGGCACTGCTGGGAATACATGGGCTCAACATTGGATCATCATCATTTACGTCATGCGTGCCACCCATTAACCAACAAAACCGAGTACATCTATATAGAGCGCACTGGAGCTGCCCTGCGTTGGGCGTAATATTGCTTTCAGATCCGTTGCCAGCAATACCAACCTGACCCTGTCCTTGTCCCTGGATTTTATATCGCCGTCACAATCTCCTTCCAGACAGCTATTAACCCGTGTAATTCCTACCACTTTTGTCATAAAAGTATGCTAATGTGCTGCGATTTTACGACAGCGCAACTCCCAACAATTACCAACAATAACAACTCAATAGAATAACAATGAAACGCTTCGTCCTGTTTGTAGGTGTTGGTGGAATATCCACCCTGATCCAGTTTTTATTACTGATCTTGTTTATTGAAAGCCATTTGCTGTCAGAGGTTATCGCTTCTGCCACAGGCTATGTACTTTCTTCATTCTTTAACTACTGGGCGAACTACCGCTACACGTTCAAGAGCACGAGCCACCACGCGCATACCTTTCCGAAATATGCACTTGCAGTTGCTATCGGCTTATCAACCAATACCTTGTTATTTGCCGCGTTTTTATGGTTATTCAATAATTATTTTGCCCTCCCCTGGGTAGAACATTATTTGGCTGCCCAGTTTCTGGCTACAGGAATCACCGTGGTTTTGAATTTTGCGGTGCATAAATTCTGGATTTACAGGAATCATTAAAATGACAACGTCCATCCCATCCCTTGCGGTTGTTATTCCCTGTTATAACGAAGAAGAAATGTTGCCTAAAACCCTGGCAACCATGTTAAACCTGCGCGCGGCTATGATCGCGAAAGGTAAAATAAACCAGGACTCCAAAATCTATTTGGTTGATGACGGCAGCAAAGATAAAACATGGAACATCCTCGCTGAAGAAGCTGCACAAAATCCGGCGCTGGTTGCGGTAAAACTTTCACGCAATAAAGGCCATCAAAATGCGCTTTATGCGGGTCTTTGTACCACGACAGAAGATATTACCGTCAGTATCGATGCGGACCTGCAAGATGATCCGCAAAATATTGAAGCCATGGTTGATGAATATTTAAAAGGTAATGATGTGGTTTATGGTGTGCGTTCAGCGCGCCATACCGATACCTTCTTCAAACGTTTTACCGCCGAAGGCTATTACCATTTAATGAAAAAGATGGGGGTTGACCTGGTATTCAACCATGCTGATTTTCGTCTGCTGTCACGCCGCGCGTTAGAGTCATTAAAAGAATATGATGAATCCAATTTGTTTTTGCGCGGTGTAGTGCGCGAAGTGGGTTATCCATCTTCCATTGTTAAATACGAACGCCAGGCGCGCGAAGCGGGTGAAAGCAAATATCCGCTGAAAAAAATGTTGTCATTCGCCTGGAAAGGAATTACTGCATTCTCCACCGCACCATTGCGCATGATTACTGTCCTGGGCCTGCTTTCAGGTTTCGCCTCGTTTAGTTTGATTGCCTGGGTGCTGGTGGTACGGTTATTTACCGACAATGCAGCCCCTGGCTGGGCATCGGTACTTTTGCCACTGCTCTTTATTGGTAGTGTGCAATTACTTTGCCTTGGAATTATTGGCGAGTATTTATCAAAAATTTATGAGGAAGTAAAAAGGAGGCCTAAATTTCACATTAGTGACATTGTAGGCAAAAAGGATTAATCATTCTTCAATCCCAGGCAGGATAAGATCATTCACATGAACACCCCAGACGCCATCACCCCGAGCAGTGCGACGGAACACATACAAGCGAACCAAATACAAGCGGATCAACCCCAACCGGACCATTCCCGACTTGACCAAGGGGCTGGCGAACCGCCCCGGGAATCACCCGCAAGTATTTTATTCAATGACTTTGTGCCGCCCGGAAAGCTCCATTCGCCCGATCTTGCACGGCTGCTGCAGGCATATCTGGTG
>JAJQJO010000271.1 GCA_021323495.1 Cellvibrio sp.
TCGCTCGGTCAAGGACACTTTTGGGCAGATACCAGCGTACTCACCGCTAACAGCCTTAATGTTGTCAAAGTACTAAAATATGAAGGGCTTTTTTACATGCTTGATGGCGAACGTTTTGATGCATTTCCGCGCGGCGCGCACGAACCCTGGTCAGAAATGCAGCGCTATCCCAAACTGGCCCTGGATGTGGAGAAAAATTTACTCCTTGCTTATACCAATCCTTTTTATTTTTTTGTGAATAGATCCAATACCCAATTGGCGAACGATATTGAGCGCGGATTACGTATCGCGATGGAAGATGGTAGCCTCAACGAATACTTCATGAATGATCCAACCGTCAAAGATGTAATCGCTAAAGCCAACTTGAAAAGTCGCACACTTATTCAATTGGAGAATCCCGGGCTTCCGGAAAAAACCCCGGTAAATGACAAATCACTCTGGCTTGATCCCTATACATTGGGTGAATAATTTCTACTTTCAGCTATTACCCGGAACGAAAGAGGCCGGCAAATTTGCCGGCCTCTTTTTTATGAGCATCCAATCTCTAACACTCAATTCCCAGTTCACGCAAAATATCGTCGCGCAACTTTTGCAAAGCAGGATCAGATAATTTTCGTGGATGAGCAAAAGGCACGTCAAAAACGGTTTGGATAGTTGCCGGGCGATTGGATAAAACCACCACGCGATTTGCGAGGTGCACCGCCTCTTCCACATCGTGGGTAATCAGGATAACTGTGTGCCGTTCCTCTTCAAGAATGCGCAACAACTCCGTGCGGATGCGCAAACTCATTAGTGCATCCAATGCGGAAAAGGGTTCATCCATGTAGAGGATCTCCGGTTTGACCGCAAGCGCCCGCGCAATTTCTGCACGCTTCAACATACCGCCCGACAACTCGCGCGGGTAGTGCTGCTCAAACCCTTTCAAACCAACTAAATCAGCATAATGATCAGCTACCGACGCCTTATCGACGTGCTCGTCATTTAAACCAAACATCAAATTTTGTTGCACGGTTAACCAGGGGAATACCGAACCGTGTTGCGAAATCAAAATACCGTTGGAGTTGGGGCCCTTCCGCTCTACACCATCGACCGCAACACTGCCTTCATCCGGTTGTAAAAAACCGGCAATCATTTTCATCAAAGTGGATTTACCGCATCCAGACGGACCGACAATTGCGATAAATTCACCATCGGCAATAGTGAGGTTAACTCCATCAATTACCGCTTTGGATTCACTGCCAGATGAAAAACTTTTCTTGATATTTTTGATAACAATCTTATCGGTCATAACGCCACCTTACTGATTTATGTCCTTCCATTAGCCGCATCAAGCCGTCCAACAAAAGTCCGATGACGCCAATAATAATCATGCCCGCAATTACCAGATCGTAGCGATTGCCCGCATTGCGCGAATCCATAATCATGTACCCAAGGCCCGAGCGCAACGCGATCATTTCGGCTGCCACCACCACCAACCAGGCGACACCGAGTGAGATGCGCATGCCCACGATTAAGTCGGGCAGCACTGCCGGAATGACTACCTGCCGATAAAGTTTATAGCGCGACACGCCAAAATTCTCCGCCGCATTCAAGTAACGCGGTTCAATGGTGTGAACACCGGCAGCGGTCTGCACAATCAAAGGAAAAACAGCGGCGATAAAAATTAAAAATATCGGGGATGCATTGCCCACACCAAACCAGAGGATCGCCAGCGGAATCCAGGCGATCGGCGAGATGGGGCGCATAATTTGAAAGACCGGATTCAAAGTCGCATAGGCACCCTCGACCCGGCCCATCCACAAACCCAAGGGAATTGCTACAACAACCGCTAGTAAAAAGCCCAAGCCAACACGCATCAACGAGGAGCTGATGTGCTCCCATAAAGTGCCGTCTTCAATTAATTCCAACGCACCGGTTACTACTTGCAGCGGCGTTGGGAAAATCACACTGCCGGTTTTGACAACCACAATCCACCAGACCGCAATTAGCGTAGTGATTAACGCTAGCGGCGGTAATATTTTTTTTAGCTTTATCACAGAGACTACCTTTTATTATTTCAATTTTTACAACGACTAACGAAACACATTTTTGATGCGCCAGAGCAAACGCTGCCAACCAGGCGTAGGTTCAGGATCAACCACAACCCGCATTTGTCCGCTTGCATGTGCAGTGCAAGCGAAGTCGTATTCAGAAGCTAATTCAAACGGCAATTTAAAACTTTGCCCCGGCATAATCAGCGTCGGCCCAAACATTTGTGGTACGTCATCCAGATTGCGCAATACCAGCAAGTCGCGCACCCCCAGCGCCAAATAAATCTGGTCAGGTAAAATACTGATTGAATTACCCGACATACGCTGCGCCCAGGTACCCTTGGGAATTTCAAAAACTTCTTCGCGGGAATCGTAACGAACCGGTAAAAAAGCAAGCAACAATATAGCAATGAATAGTGCAGCGAAAAGTGCAACACCAACTGCAACAAAGGGTGAACGCGAATAAGCAACAGCAATTTTCATAGTGCTGCCTGTGGCGCATTATCTTGTAATAATATTTTGATGTCGTGGGTTATGTCGTCCACGCTTTTACCAAAGGGTACCAGGGCACGCAATAAACCTTCTCGATCAATCAAATAGATATACGAAGAATGGTGCACCTCGTAGGTTCCGCCATTTTTATGCATTTCTTTTTTCGCGATGATACCGTAAGCCTGGCGCACCGCTGCCAATTCACTGGCAGAACCGGTAACACCAATGAACCCGGAATTAAAATTCGCCAGATACTCGCGCAGGCGTGCAGGCGTATCGCGCTCGGGATCGACAGTCACATAAACAACTTGCACCTGATCAGCCAAGGCACCGAGGTTTTTATAAGTTTGTGCGAGATTGGCAAGCGTCATTGGGCAAACATTAGGGCAGTGGCTAAAACCAAAACCCAACACCAACACTTTGCCACGCTGTTCGCTCAAGGTGAATTGGTTATCGCGGGAACTGGGCAGGGAAAAATCCGGAGCCATGCGCGGCGGTTCAAACACACCGGATTTTAGTGCAGTACTTTCGGTTGCAATACTCTCGGTTGCAGTAGGGTCTGCCGCAACATGTCCTGTAGCCGCGAGGCAAAAGATAAGCACCAACATCATTCGAATCATCATCAGGCCCCGCGCCTAAACTGTGATAGCTGCAGGCTTGGCGTTGCGGACAAAGGTTTCATCCACATAGCTTTCAAACGCAACCGGTTTGGTCAGGGTACCGGCGGCGATAGACAATTCCATCAACTCGTTAAACTCATCTTTAATCATGCGCATATCACCGTAGGTTACCCGATCTTCCGGGTTTTCCATCACGAAGCGGATTATGTTGGGGTCCTGGTTAAAATATTGGCGTCCGGCCGCTATAGCGACGGCTTTTTCGCGGTTCACCATGCCCTGGTCTAACCAGGCACCCGCGCCCATCACATGGTTAACCAGATCCTGTACCACTTCGGGCTGGGTCTGGATCAATTCTTCGCGCACGGTAAGCACACAACAAATGTAATTGCGCCATTCATCGCGGGTCATACGTAAGGGACGTGCGTAACCGGCTTTTTGTGCAGCCGCGCCAAAGGGCTCGCCGGTGCAATAGGCATCGACCGCGTTTGCGTAAAGTGCAGCGGGCATATCCGGCGGTGGCATTTCAACGATTTCAATATCGGTATGGGTCATGCCCTCCTGCGCCAGCATTTTGCGCAGGAACAAAAAATCCACCGCAAAACGGCTTGGGATCGCAATACGCTTGCCTTTCAGTTGTTTGAAGTTTTGATACGCGGAATCAGTGCGCACCATAATCACCGCGCCAGACCTATGCCCGAGGGAGACAATCTTGAGCGGAATTTTTTTGGTAGTGAGGTCCATCACCAAGGGTGCCAGCATATAAGCCGCCTGGATGCGTCCGGTCATCAGTGATTCCTTGATTTCTGGCCAGCCACTGTATTTGCTGTATTGGAAGCCAACACCCGACGTACCTGCCGTCGCCTTGGCCACGCAGGCAACCGGCAAGGTCAGGTTACAGGTAACGGGCAAACCGCCTACCACCAACAAATTGCTGTCTTCACTGGGTGAACAAGCAGCCAACCCCAGCGGCAAGCTGGTCGCAGCCATACCTAACAGTAATTGTCTGCGCTGACGGGAATAGGCGGATAAGGGATCAACGGGATTCATTCACGACCTGCTATTTATTTAATGTCGTCCTATTAATGGAATCCATTGCCGTATCACCCGGAATTGCCAATCTAATTGCCAATGCGGATTGAGGTGCAGCTGGCAAGTATCCACTGCAGGGTTAGGGGGCGTCCAGCCCGTGCCTATAGAAAAAATTTATCGTGCTCTCCTTGCAATCCGCCTCGACCGACAGGGACAGGTGATTAAGCGCGGAAGCCCGCCCACAACGCCCAAATGATGCATTAGATGCCAGCTCATAGTAAGCGGTTTAATTCCTGGCTTTTGACGACTAGACTCTGAGTGACTCCTGCAAAAGGAGCCTTTAGCTGCAACTGCCAAACCCTTCTTGTGCAATCGTATTGCGCAGCGATTGGCAGGACATGATTACGGATACCTACAGCACCCGGCTGATTCACAGGAGCTACGAATGAATCACAAATCCTTTTTGCAACGACTGATTGGCATCACAATAAAACCTGCTCTTGTTCTCGCTCTCACCCTGGTACCCCTGTTAGCTCACGCGATTGACTGGCCAAAGGAGATAGATATCCCTGAAGGCAAAATCGTGATCTATCAACTCCAGCCGGAAAAACTCGAAGGCAACGTTATCAGTGGACGTGCCGCAATGTCGCTGGAGATCACCAAGAACAACACACCCATTTTCGGCGCCTTCTGGTTCAGCGCCCGGATAGATACAGATACCGAGGCAGGTACCGCTCTGGTACGCGACCTCAAAGTGACCCGTGTCAGCTGGCCGGATTCCACCGAAGAGCATGAGGCGCGCTTTACCACTGAGGTTGAAAATGCCCTGCCTAAAAATGGCTATTCCATTTCGCTGGAGCGATTGTCAGCCAGTTTGAAAGAAGCAGAGCAGGAAAAGAAAAGCCTCGATGGCCTGAAAAATGACCCACCAGCGATTGTCTTTAGCGATGAACTGGCAGTACTGCTCAGCTACGACGGCCAACCGCGTTTTGCCGATATTGAAAATAGCCATTACAAACGCGCACTTAATACCCGCTTCGCGGTGGCACAAGATAAACAAACCAGCACCTTTTATCTCACCAGCGGCACCTTCTGGTACAGCGCCAATTCCGCCACTGGCCCTTGGGTAAGCACCCAATCACCACCGGCCGATCTGGCGAAAATGATCCCCAAACAGGAGACTGACCAGGCAGCCCCGGGCAAGCCACCCAAAATTATCGCCGCCACCATCCCTACCGAATTAGTCGCTACCGATGGCAAACCCAAATGGAAAAGCCTGTCTGGCGGCAAACTGCTTT
>JAJQJO010000272.1 GCA_021323495.1 Cellvibrio sp.
AATATTGTTATGGGTAGTGACCGAATACCTGAAGTTCAGGTTTGTTGCTGGGTACGAGTCTTTTTTAGTTACTGGCTTTAATTCTGTGAACTAAAATTCAACGCGCTAACTTTTTATGGACTACTTTCCGTGGACTAAAAGTCCAGGTCGGAAATATCGTCGTAACCCAGTTGATCTTTAATACGGCGACGTTCCAGGCGATCTTCGATTTTGCGGCGCATTTCCAAAGTGTGCTGGCTGGCTTCTTTGCCGGTGAGCTTTGGGGTTGCCTCTTCATCATCGGTTTCGATGCTAACATCACTCATCAGATCAGTATCTTGTGACTCTACATCAACTGACATAAGACTACTCCAACATTGACAGAGAGAGGGGTGGCGTCTGTTCCCCCAAGGGGAAATTTGACCCGCGCTATTTACCATAGCCTAAAAAAAAACAAAAGAAAAATCGCTTGCCGGGATTAAAATTTTTCTTTTTACCTTGACCCTGAACTGGGGTACAAAGCGCGCCTGTTGCTTTGGTCGGGCTCTTGTATCCAGACTGGACGACCCCATGTTCTAACAGCCAGTCAACCTGAGGATTTTTGGCAGTGGCAAACAAACAACCTGAAGTGATCGGCTGGCGCGAATGGGTAGGCTTACCGGATTTAGGCATTTCCGCCATTAAAGCCAAAGTCGATACCGGTGCGCGAACCAGTGCACTGCACGCATATTACGTTACGCCTTTTGATAAAGATGGCAAGCCGTGGGTCAGGTTCGGGCTGCATCCATTGCAAAAAGACAGCCTTACCTGCATTGAGTGCGAGGCTCCGGTCAAAGACGTACGCATGGTTACTGACTCGGGCGGGCACAGCGAGCAGCGCGTAGTCATTGACACCCGGCTGCGTATTAACGGGCTCAATATGACCGTCGAGGTCACCCTCACCGATCGCGAGAATATGCGCTTCCGGATGTTGCTTGGGCGTAGCGCCCTTAAACAAGGGTTTTGGGTCGATAGCGGTAAATCATTTTTATTGGGTGGCAACAAAAACCAGCCAGCGCTGGCATCGCTTTAGCGATTGTTGTTCGCTTTTCTTTTTTCCATTCGATCAGGTTATTTATGAAAATCGCAATTTTGTCGCGCAATCGTCGCCTTTATTCCACCCGTCGCCTGGTGGAAGCCTGTACCCAACGGGGCCATGAGGTACGCGTGATCGACATTCTCAAATGCTACATAGACATCGCATCCGACAGCCCGGCGATTTGGTATATGGGCGAGCAATTGGAGGATTTTGATGCGGTCATCCCGCGCATCGGCGCATCGGTGACCCACTATGGCCTGGCGGTGATCCGCCAATTTGAAATGATGGGAGTTTACTGCCTGACAGAATCCATTGCCCTGGGGCGCTCGCGCGACAAATTGCGCGCGCTGCAATTGCTGTCGCGCAAAGGCATAGGTTTGCCCAAAACAAGCTTCGCCTATAACGTGCACGATGCCAAAGAACTGATCAAGTTGGTCGGTGGTACGCCACTGGTACTCAAACTGTGTGAAGGTACCCAGGGGCGCGGCATAGTACTCGCGGAAACCCAAAAGGCAGCGGAGAGTGTGATCGAAGCTTTCCGGGAGTTGGGTGCCGAGTTTTTGGTGCAGGAATTTATCAAGGAAGCCAACGGCAGCGATGTGCGCTGTTTTGTGATTGGCGATAAAGTGGTCGCGGCTATGGAGCGTACTGCGCAGGAGGGGGAATTCCGCTCCAACTTGCACCGTGGCGGTACGGCCAAAGTAACCAAGCTCACCCCGACCGAGCGGCGTACTGCGATCAAGGCTGCGCAGACCATGGGACTGCAAGTTGCGGGTGTGGATTTGTTGCGTTCCAGTCGCGGACCCCTGGTAATGGAAGTCAATTCATCGCCCGGTCTGGAGGGGATCGAAGGGGCAGCCCAGAAAGATATCGCCGAAGCAATTGTGATGTTTGTGGAGGAGAATGCGCGTCCCAATGCCAATAAAACCCATGGCAAAGGATAGATAGATCCGAGTGGGGGTTAAGCCCCCAATTTCAGGTGTGGCTCCAGATGGATAACGGTGCCGTCAAAATAAAACCGGCCATTGTGGAAGTGGTTTTCCAATTGTTTGGCGGTCATGGGTTTCGCATAGAAAAACCCCTGCGCCTGGTCGCAGCCTTTGTCGCGCAGCCATTCGGCCTGCCGCTCATTCTCGACTCCTTCTGCGACTACCCGCATCTGCATGTTATGGGCGAGGCCGATAATCGATTTAGCGATGGCTGCATCGTTATCGTCGTCGTGAATGTCATTGATAAAACTGCGGTCAATCTTCAGTTTCTGGATCGGGAAGCGCTGCAAATAGGCGAGCGATGAATAACCGGTACCAAAGTCATCGATCGCAAGGAACATACCCATCTGGTTCAATTGGTTGAGTTGGTTGATCGTCTCGCCGGCATGTTCCATGGCACAGCTCTCGGTGATTTCCAGCTCCAGGTGTTTTGCTTCCAGGCCGATATCGTTGAGAATCGCCTCCACCTTGCCGGGGAAGTTTTTCTGGCGGAACTGGCGCGGCGACAGGTTCACTGCGATCTTGCCGACAAGCTTGCCTGCGTCCAGCCACAGTTTCTGTTGGCGGCAGGCTTCGCGCAACACCCATTCCCCGATCGGTACGATCAAACCTGTCTCTTCGGCGAGCGGAATAAAATGGGCGGGCGATATCAGGCCGCGGTCGGGGTGCTGCCAACGTACCAGCGCTTCTACCCCCATCATCTCGCCAGTTTTTAGATCGACCTGTGGCTGGTAATAAAGCACCAATTGCTGTTGTTCGACCGCGCGGCGCAAATCATTTTCCAGCAATAAATAATTCACTGCGGTGGCGTTCATACCTTTGGCGTAAAACTGGCAATTGTTTTTGCCGGCCTCTTTCGCCTTGTACATGGCGATATCGGCATTTTTCAACAGCTCATCGGTATCCATGCCGTCGTCTGGAAACAGGCTGACCCCGATACTGACGGTAGTGGAAATGCTATGCCCGCTGATTTCCATCGGGCGCGACAAGGTGGTGAGCAATTTGTTGGCGACAAACACCACATCGTCAAGATCATGGATGCCTTCCAGTACTACCACAAATTCATCGCCGCCCAGGCGTGCGACCGTATCCATATCGCGCACGCCTTCATTGAGGCGCATGGCGATGGCTTTGAGCAATATATCGCCCGCATCGTGACCAAGGCTGTCATTGATATTCTTGAAGCGGTCGATATCGAGCAGCATCAATGCGACTTTGGAATCGCTGCGGCGCGCGCGCGCCAGGCCATGATAGATCCGGTCGTAAAAAAGTGAGCGGTTGGGCAGGGAGGTGAGCGAATCGTGGAACGCCATGTAGTTCAGGCGCGACTGCTGTTCGCGCAGGGCATTTTCCGCCAGCTTGCGCTCGGATATGTCAGTGCCAATCGTACAGACGCCGAACACATTGTTCTCTTTATTGCGCAGCGGGAATTTCACCATCAGATAGGTGTGCTGGCTGCCATCTTTATGCATCAAGTCCAGCTCAACTTCATAAGTTTGCTGCTTGGTTTTAGTGGCGGCGTCGATTTCCCACATGGATTGGGCAACGTCCTTGGGATAGACATCAAACACGTTTTTGCCGACGAATCCGGTCTCGTCGATGTTGGCCATTTGTTTGTAATGCTCACTGGCGAGCACGACATTACCGTCCAGGTCCTTGACTGAAATTAACGCAGGCGAATAACGCAAAATTGCATTCAGGTAGGTTTCACTGGCCCAGAGTGCTTGCTCGGCGAGGCGGAAGCGTTCGGCTTGCTCCTCGTGGTGCCACATATCTATCACTTGCCGCACTAGCAGGGAACTGAAGGTCCATACCGTGTCGAGTTCATTGACCGCTTTTAGTAGTTGCTCCAGCGCCTGGGTGGATTCCATGTAAAACACAGCGATGGTTTTGTTTTTCTCCTGGATAGGATGTAAAAAACAGGAGTGAGTACCTTTTTGGACAAAGAGTGCGCCAAGTGTGGCAATGCTCTGCTGATCAAGGGCGCAAGCCTGGCCGGAATCAAATACCTGGTGAATATATTGATGGGGTAAAAAATTCAAGCGGCTCAGGGAAGTGGCGATTCCATTTACGGCGGGTTTAATACCGGACGAAGCAATCGCTTCAACGAAAAGGTGACTATCGCGTTCAACAATTAATACCGCGCGACTGATGGTTTCTTTGGCTATTACCAATTTCACCAGTCGCTCGGCAATTTGTTTATGATTCAAATCAGTAAAAAGTTGCTGGAACTTTTTAATTAATTCTATGGCAGTATTCTTTGACTGCCCTGCGTCATTGTTTTGCATAATCGCTCAATTTGGGTGATCGTCGCGCCATTTAGTGCATCTCGCCATGGAGTCTTCCTCCTTTACGGCGGCGGATCACTATCACTAAAACCTAACCAGTGGCCGCTCTTCCGGGGCCTGCATTTCCCAAATTTCTATATTGAATCAGCACTTTACAACAAAAAGACCTAGTGGGGATTTTTTTTATGGTAAATAGCCAGGGATTTAACCGCACCAATTAAAACGCCAGTGAACTTTCGAGGCATTTAAGTCAGCAGTGTTTCCAAACTTCCCACGCGGGGCGCGCATTTTGGATAAAAGATGAAAACTGTGCCAATAATATGTTTTCATAAGGATGGGTAAAAATTGATCCGGGGGCGAAAAAACGATCGAAACTTATAAATAATAAACATGATCGGCAGGGGCCTTCGACAAAGTCCCCAAGCGCCAGGGTCGGCTCGCTTTTGTTTTGCTTTGCACTAACATTTATTAAATCTGCAGCAGGAGTAACGCATGCGCCATCTTGTTCCTTTCGTGGGTGAACGCAAAATTGTGCGCGCCGATGATGAGCAGGCGCGCATCAAACGTTCCAGTGGTCGGGTTATTGATGAGATTGTGGGCGACGGTAAGGTGGAGAGCAGTTGGGATGATGTAGTTCCTGACGGGTGGCTCGATAAATCCCAGCCTAAACCCCCAGCATCACCTATGGCCAGTGCCTCAACCTCATTACCCAAGACTAAGGTTCCTATTACAGCGGGATCAAAAACCTCTGGTGCCAGTGCAGTTAAGAAAACGGCGCCGTCCAATTCGGGTGCTTCACTTACGTTTTCTGATTCAGCCAGCATGGATTGGGTGCGCATCAATAACGGGCGTGGCCTGCGTGTCAGTATCCACGGCAATATCGACTATGATTTGCGCAAAGAATGGAGCCGGTTGATGAATGATCCGGAGTCGGCCGATATAAAAGAGTTTGAATTTAACCTCAACGAAACTCCCGCGCTGAGCCTCACAGGGTTGGGTATGCTGTTATTGTTTAAAGAGCGCAAAGGGTTCTCGCGTGACGCTATCAGGCTGTGCAATTGTAATAAAGATGTAACGCAACTTTTGCAGTGGACGGGTATGGATAAGTATTTTTCAATCGAGCATACGCAG
>JAJQJO010000015.1 GCA_021323495.1 Cellvibrio sp.
GAAAAAGCGCTTTATGAAGAATTGATTGATATTTTAAATGTGCAATTAATTCCACTGCAGGATTCCGCTGCTGCTGTTGCGGAATTGGATGTGCTTGCTACACTCGCCGAACGTGCCGATGCACTCGGTTTTTGCAAGCCGGAATTATCCTTGCGCGTAGGCATTAATATCAGCGGTGGGCGCCATCCGGTAGTCGAACAAGTTACCAGCGCACCCTTTGTGCCGAATGACCTGGAATTTAATCCGCAGCGCCATATGCTTATCATCACCGGCCCGAACATGGGTGGTAAATCAACCTATATGCGCCAAGCTGCACTGATTACCTTACTCGCGCATATCGGCAGTTTTGTTCCAGCACAAAAAGCGACAATCGGAATTGTAGACCGTATTTTTACCCGTATAGGCTCGGCCGACGATTTGGCCGGCGGTCGCTCCACCTTTATGGTGGAGATGACCGAAACCGCAAATATCTTGCATAACGCTACCGAACGCAGTTTGGTGTTGATGGATGAAATTGGACGCGGTACCAGCACCTTTGATGGACTGTCACTCGCTTGGGCCTGCGCCAAACACCTCGCAGAAAAAGTACGCGCGTTTACCTTGTTTGCCACCCATTATTTTGAAATCACTACACTGCCGGAAACAGTGGCAGGCATTGCCAATGTGCATTTAAATGCAACGGAGCACAAAGACAATATTGTGTTCCTGCATAAAGTGCAGGAAGGCCCTGCCAGTAAAAGTTATGGTTTGCAGGTGGCAAAACTGGCAGGAATTCCGGCGCAAGTATTGGCGGAAGCACAGCAGCAATTACATTTGTTGGAAAATGGTGAGCATCCGCATTCGACCAAATCGACAATTGCCCCGACGTTATTGGCAGACCCGGTTAATACTGTTGTGACTGCATCAATAATCGACTCGCCCGCACAATCTGGTTTATTTGATACTTTGCCAAACCCTGCATTGGCAGCGCTGCATAAAATCAATCCCGATAATTTATCGCCGAAAGAAGCGCTGGATCAGCTATACAAACTGAAAGAGCTGTATGTGCGTGGAAAATAACAAACAAGTATTGGTAAATTTAATATGTGTTATCACTTAAATTGACAATGAAAAAGAACGATTCTCAATTACAATTTTTACTGCCATTTAAGACTATTTAACGCGCAGATTCACAGGAAAAAGCCTACCCAAACCCGGTTGGGCTGTTTAGAATGCGCGCTCTTGTTTTCACAGGTTCTTGATAAAGCCTGCTGATTATCGAATTTTGTTAATTGTGGGAGTCTCCTATGACTTTTGTAGTTGGGGAAAATTGCATCAAATGTAAGCACACAGACTGTGTGGAAGTCTGTCCGGTTGATTGCTTTTACGAAGGCCCCAATTTTTTGGTGATTCATCCGGACGAGTGTATCGACTGCGCATTGTGCGAACCTGAGTGTCCTGTTGGTGCCATCTTTTCAGAAGACGAGCTACCCGAAGACCAAGCGGTATTTCTGGAATTGAATGCCGAGTTGGCGCAAGTCTGGCCGAATATTACCGAGATCAAAGATGCTCCGGCTGATCATGCCGAGTGGGATGGTGTCCCCGGCAAGCTGCAGCACCTTGAGCGCTAGCCTCAGGGCTCGCTGAAGGCATAGAGCAATATTAATTAAACCGCGCCTGGCGCGGTTTTTTTTCGCCCTTTTTTTATGCAAGCCGTGAGCTATAGAAACAGCCCGCTGATCACTGGCTATTTGAGGGGCTGTGCTACACTCAGTTGTGTTTGATTTGAGTCCTATCCACAAGCGGTAGTTATTGCCTCGGCATTATCAATGATAGGTAAATGATCAGGCAAATGGTCCGGCCAGCATCTAAATGAACACAACAACCAATAATGAGGAACAAGCTATGGGGATTAACAACAAGCCTTACAGCGAGAAGCGAGATTTCATTCGCATGAAAATTGGCGCGCCCTTGAATGCCAAGCTGGCAGCCGCATCGGAAATTATTGAGGGGTTATGTCTGGATTTGAGCGGGGGTGGACTGCAAGTAGAAACAAAACAGCATCTGGACGTAGGCACCGAAGCCGAAGTGGAAGTTTCCTCTGATCATGGCCATAACCCGACTTTAAAAGCGAAGACCAAAGTAGTGCGTGCAACTGCCAATGACGCGGGTGGCTATGTATTGGGGTTGGAAATTATTCATATCATTCCCTGATAAATACCCGCACGGCGTTCCCTTCTTTTATAACAACGGCTACTTTGCGTAGCCGTGATGCTTAAAATTCCCCTTCAAATTCCTCATTACTGAAATCTTCGGTACCGAATTCATCAGCTACTTCACCATTTTTAATCAGGAATTCGCGCCGTTGCAAATACACATCGCGGATAAAGGTGTAGCGGTCACCACTAATGTTTCCCTCCAGGGCAAGCAGATTTGCTCGAGTATCCACTAATGAGAGCGCAAGCACGGTGTTGGATGTGGGCACATGATCTATATAGGCAACAGGAGTGGTATACCAATCAACTGGCTTACCAAAACCATCGCGCAGCGTACTCGGTCCCAATAACGGCAATACCAGATAAGGCCCCTGCCCCAATCCCCACACCGCCAGGGTCTGGCCAAAATCTTCCAGGTCATCTGCCGGCAAATTCATATACCTGGCCACATCAAGCAGGCCGCCAATACCGAGCGTGGTGTTAACCAACAACCGACCGGTATCGTGAGCGGCGCCTTTGAAATCACCTTGCAATACGCCGTTGATGGTATTAGGCACTTCACGGATGTTATTAAAAATATTGGTCACACCCATTTCCAACGGATCGGGCATAACAAATTTGTACGTTTTCGCCAAAGGCTTGACCGCCCAGCGGTCAAGAGTATCGTTAAAACTAAACATGGCACGGTTAAAGCCCTGCCAAGGGTCTACATTTTGTTCAGTTTGTGCCAGGCAATTGAATGGCACAGCAAACCCAAACGAGAAAAGGATAGCCAGAGGTTTGAGGATATGATTCATAAAATCCCTGAGGCGCTGCATACGCGCGATTAAGCGTTTCTTTAAGTAACGCTCCGAGAAGAGGCGCCACTTTAACGAATCACCTTGGATTGGACAACCCGATTTAGTGCAAAGGAGGCATTCCAGTTACATATTGCAACAATTCACCCTGCAATAAAGCACTGCCAGCCCATCGTTTTGACCGCAATAAGACCCCCTTACCCGAAATATTATCGCCACATTCCCGCAATAAAACTTTCATAAATCTGTCGTCCAAACTTCACATTTGTCATCAAAAATGGCGCCACAAACGCGGAAAGCTGAAGTAAATCACAACAAGGCCGGTGCGTTCACATTTTTCCTTACCCCCATTGTGAAATCGAGAAGAGAGTCACCTCATGAAACTGAAAAATCTTTTTGCATTGAATGTATTAGCTGCAACTCTGGCCGCTTGTGGCGGCGGTGATATCGAATTGAACCCTAGCAATACAGTGACCGATTCGAATAACAACACTACCAATAACAATGGCGGCAGCGGTGCAAGCAGTTCATCTGTTGCCACCAATCCTTGCGCATCATACGAGCTCGGCGGACAAGTAATCCAAGGCGTTCTCAACAGTAATAACTGTACTTACGGGGTGACCTTTGTGAGCGATACTCGCCCACTGACTACCGATCTGGTCATTCCTGCCCTGCCAAATGGCGGTGTACACGTGTTCCAGGACAGTCTGTTTATCGGTGAGGATGTAGATGCAAATGATGCAGCTGCAGGCGCCAGTGTTCCAGCGGCGGGCGAAGGCCCCATCCTGACTATTGCGGCTGGTGCCAAGTTGGCATTCAGCAACCCGGTAGATTATGTTCGCATCGCACGCGGTTCACAAATTTATGCTGAAGGCACCAAAGAAGCGCCTATCGTATTCAGCGCGACTAAAGATTTAATTGAAGGTGCTGCAACTGAAGCGGATCGCGGTTTGTGGGGCGGCTTGCAAATTTTGGGTCAAGGCTTGACCAACAAATGTACCGATCCAACTAACTGTCACATCGTTACCGAAGGTCGTCCGGGCACTTACGGTGGTAACGACAATACCGAGTCTTCGGGTGTATTGAAGTACGTTGTTGTTAAACACGCAGGTTACGAAGTAGTTGCTGACAACGAATTGAACGGTATTACCTTCTACACCGTTGGTTCAGGCACCACGGTTGAATATGTACAAACCTACTCTACCCGTGATGACGGTTTTGAAATGTTTGGTGGCGCCGTTAACCTGAAACACGTAGTTGCGGTAAACATTGCCGATGACTCTTACGACTTTGCTGACGGCTACGTAGGCAATATCCAGTTTGCCGTTACCCTGAACCCATCAGGCGGTGGCCGCTGTATCGAAGGTGACAATACTGGTGGCAAACGCGCTGATGACCTGATGCCCATGACTCACCCACGTATCGCCAACATGACTTGCGTCACTTCAGGCGTTGATAAAAACATGGGTGATAACCCCTCACCAAAAGATGACTCAGAAGGCCCACTGTTCCGCGAAGGCACCCAGTTTGAACTCTACAACACCATCATGACCTCAAATGCGAGCGGCATGGCATCTAACGAGTGTTTCGAAGTAGATGACACCGAAGGCCCAACCACTGTTGCTGCAATCGAAGCCGGTATTTCAGTTGCCAAGAGCAATCTGGTCGCCTGTAGTGAATCCATCAAAACTGGCACCCTTGACCCAAGTAACGCAACGTTCAATGCTAAAACCTGGTTCACCGCAGCGAGCAATAACAACGTTGTTATCGATGCTGATGTGACCGGCGGATTGCCAGCAAACATCATCAAAGATCTGGCAACTAACCCACGTGCTTACCTGACACTGGCTGCAATGACCGACGGCAACAGCGCTGCGATCAGCGTGCCAGTAACGAATGTAACCACGCTCTCTGAAGCGCCTTCTACTACCACTCCACCAGTTGCAGGTAGCAACAACTTCTTCGATGCAGTTGATTTCATCGGTGCGGTAAGCGAAGCGAATGACTGGGTATCAGGCTGGACTGTAGGTCTGACTGCCAACTAACTCAGGGCTCGCATACGCCTTGTTGCTGGCAACGAAAAGAGGCGCCCCTGGGCGCCTCTCTTTTTAAGCCAAGACCAGTCAGATCACCGCATTCATAAGGTTTACATTATGCAAAAGCTATCTCTTAATCGACACAAGCTGTTTATTGCCATATCAGCCGCCTCTTTATCTTTTGTTGCCAATGGCGCTCTGGCACAAGTAGAAACCGACCCAACCATTCCGTCAGCACCCGCAATTGATGCGCCTGTATTGGAAGAAATGCTGGTAACCGGGCGCCAACAAAGTGGCGCACAATCCCTTGTCCAGGAACGCATGGAAGATGCCTTCGCTGCCGAATTAATGGGTTCCGATCAAATCGCCCGCACTGGCGATACCACCGTTGCAGCCGCTTTGACCCGTGTGACGGGTGTAACGCTAAACCAAGGTAAATATGTTTATGTGCGCGGCCTGGGTGAGCGTTATGCCAGTGTGCAGCTCAACGGAGCCCAGGTTCCCTCTCCGGAACTGACCCGCAACGTTTTGCCGCTGGATGTTATCCCCGCCTCTATCGTAGACAGTTTGAAAATTCAAAAATCCTACTCGCCGGATTTACCCGGTCACTTTGGTGGCGGCAATGTGGATATCAGAACCAAAAGCGTTCCCGATGAGTTTGTTTTTGACCTGACCATCGGCACCGGCACCAATACCAACAATGATGATGACCTCACCTATCCAGGCGGCGGCAAAGCTTCTGGCCTGCCCAAGAGTATCGACAGCGCACTGGATACCTACCAAGGTCGCATCGACATTGGTGGCATTCGTCGCATTCTCAGCACCGAAGTGGATAACAGCGTCACTCCTGAACAAGCACAAGAATCGATCCTGATTAACCGCGATCTCGCCTTATCCATTAATCGCGATATCGGCATCAGAGAAGATAAAGCCTCACCCGACCAAAATGGCGCTGTTGCCCTGGGTAACTCATGGGATATCAGCGATGATTGGACTCTGGGCGGCATTCTGAACTGGTCGCAAAAAACCGAATGGCGCAATAAAGATCAGGAGACCAAGGGCGTTGGCTCTCCAGACACCACCTACTCCTCCATCAAGCGCAGCACGGAAGACGTCAAAGAACTGGTATCGGTTGGCGCAGGCATCAAGTTCCAGGACATGCATCACGTAGAAGCCAGTTACATGAAAATCGGAAACGAAACCGATGAAGCTGCCATTACTTATGCGCACGACAGCAATAACACCTTGGCCGATGGCAACCAACGGGTCACTTATCAAACCCGCTTTCAAGATAGAGAATTGGAAGTGACTCAAGCCATGGGTAAACACAGCTTTGATCAGTTGTCGAACAGCACTCGCGGCATCCTTGACGTCGACTGGTTTTATTCCGACTCCGCCGTGAAAACCAATATCCCCGGTGCCTCCACTATTGCTGGCGATAATACCGTCGACCCTGCAACCGGTGAAATATTGGCCACACGCATCTCATCCAGTTCTTCGGCGCAGTTCGCCTACCTAAATCTACAAGACGATGTGCGCAGCTACGGCTGGAATGCAAAACTGCCCCTGACGTTTGATAACGCTGAATTAACCTTCAGCGGTGGCTACAGCTACAACGATAAATCCCGCGAATACTACGGCTATACCGCATTGATTGATGTGGGTGGTGGTGATTATCTGCTCGGTACCCCGGGTGATGTCTTTACCGATAGCAACATCAACAACCTGGACAACGCATTTGAGCTCACGATGAGCCGCGGTTTTGGCACCGAGAGTTATATCGCGGGGCAAATAACCGATGCCTTCTACGGTATGTTCGACGCTAACTTCAACGATGTATGGCGCTTCACTGCCGGAGCACGCTATGAAGACTACCGCACTGCAGTATTACCCGTAGATTTACTCGACTATACCGGCATCACTATTCAAAAGCTGATTGAAGATCTTGCGAAGGAAGACCAGAACTATGCATCGCAGGATGATGGCTGGCTCCCCTCTGCCGCACTCACGTTTTTTAACGACGGATTTATGGGCAGCGAATCCTTCCAACTGCGCTTGAGTTATGCACAAACAGTGGTTCGTCCCGACCTGCGTGAATTGTCTGATGTGATCTATATCGATCCGGAGTTGAACATGCGTGTGCAGGGTAACCCCAGCCTGGTGATCTCAACTCTGGATCACTTTGATTTGCGCGGCGAATGGTACTTTGATGGCGGCAACAACCTGACTGCAACCCTCTTTTATAAGGATATTACCGATCCAATTGAACAAAAACTCAATCCTGGTTCGGATACCGACATTGTTATGGGATTTTATAACGCTGTATCGGGAGAGGTTTATGGTGTGGAGCTCGAAGGTTTACTGAATCTGGATTACGGCTTGTTCCTGTCCGGAAACCTCACCTTGAGCGATTCGGAAATCGTCTCGCCAGAAGGCCAGGGTTTTACCAATGCTACGCGTCAAATGACCGGCCAATCGCCCTACGTACTCAACATGCAATTAGGCTATGACTCGGATAATGGCAAGCACGGTGCAGCAGTGAGCTACAACATCGCCGATGAAAAAGTCTATTTTGCAGCGCTGGAAACTGGTCATGATGACGCCTTTGAGCAACCCTTTAGTTCATTGGATTTCACTTATTCCTACTATCCAACCGAGCAACTAACATTCAAAGCCAAGCTGCGTAACCTGTTGGATGAGGACCGTGAAATTAGCCAAACAAACTCCGCTGGAAAGAATGTGACAATCCTGACCCAGGAAGTTGGCACCAGTATGAGTTTGGATATCAGCTACAGCTTCTAAAAACAGGGACAAGGGTATCACTTACGTCAAGCCACCTTCGGGTGGCTTTTTTATGGGAAAACGAAAAGAAGGTGATGCACCAAAATAAAAAATACTCAATGAAATTAAAAAATTTAAAGCGTGGGGAGTGGAAATCGATAAATAACTAAAAAGTTTTAAATTTTTTCTGTTTGCACCAGAACTGTCACAAACTATTCACATTGATATGTTAGGTCGAGTGCTAATCTAACCATGAAGCCGGAGATCAATGACCCAACAGGGTGCAGATTGCCGTTTAATGATGCACGAGGACTACATAATGACAAACACTATTCTAAAAAAAGCAATCCGTTCACTTCTGGTATTAGCGGCCATTGCCCCACTTGCGAGCTACGCAACTGCCTACACGCCGGCAAAATTTGGCAATGCGGAAACCGTGTTGGGCAAACAAGTCACCCTGCCCGCTTCATTCGGTGAAGGCGTGAAAACTGTAGCGGTTTACTGCCAGGCTGACGTGATGACCACCGGCAATATCAACAGCGTGACTTGTTATGAAAATAGTCCGCTGGTCTCCATGCAGATAGTAACGGAATCCGCACTCAAGTCAGCGACCTTCACTCCGGCCACTATTGATGGCAAAGCTGTACCCGTGAGAATGCAATTACGTGTCGTATATTCATTGGGGGGCACCCAGGCACCGATCGTTTTATTGCCTAACCTCGGCACGTTGCAAGCACAACACGGCACTCATTATTTTGCACCACAAGAGCGACTGGATACCAACGATTGGTATGCCAACTACAGCACCAAAGAACATGGTGATGGGAAATTATTTTTTGCCGAAGGTAAAATGACCCGCGTGATGGCGAATATTGAAGCTGATGGAAAAGTGGAAACGGTTAGTACAATTGAAGCCGCACTGCGCAAACAGGCAGATGCAGCGAGCATTGAAAGCTCACTGAAAAAATCGAAATTCATTCCTGGATTTGTGCAGGATAAACCAACCGCTATGCATTATATCGCTGTAGTAAACTATCAAAAATAAATCCTGTGCTGTATGTAAAAAGCAAAAAGGCCGCAACGTTTGCGGCCTTTTTGCTTTCGAACAATTACGTAAAGATATACGAAAACCGTGCGACGATTTAGCTTATGCATTCCCAAACAGAGCTTGGGAACGGAATAAAATCAAAGGGCGGTAACAAGCAACATAGAACCTGAACAAAGCTTCGCTGTGCGTCTCAGCTTGCGTCCTGGCGCCGTTTGAGAGTGTGTACACCAGATAATCCGGTGATATTAGATATTATTTAATACAGCTAAATTCTATACTCAGAGCAATTCTTCCCATCGCTAAAGGGCGATAGTTTTCGCGCACAATTGAAAAACCTTTTGCGCACTGTTCCATTGCTTTGGGTAACAATTGTGTGCGCGCTGAAGCGGCACTGGACCATTGGTCCACTTCAACGTGTAATGATAAAAATTTTGGTTCCGCCAACACATTATTCGCTTGCGCTCCCGCGACGACCGCAGCCTGTGTCGTTGCATGTACTGAATTTTCCACTGAAGTTTCCAATACGGCACCTTCACTGCCTTGCTTAAAGGCTTTATGCAGAACGCCATTAAGCCCTTCATTGGTGTAGTCACAATCTTCCTGATTTACATTTAGCGAGTCGGCCGCATCAACGGCACTTTCGCAGTTGTCATCGGCATAAGCCTGTGTAGCGCAACATGCGCTGATGATTATTGCCAGTATCAATTTCATCTCATTATCTCTTACTATTCATCAACATTGAATCTGATACAAATAACAAAGGGTGCCGAAGCACCCTTTGGTTACGCAGATATAAAATTACAATTATTAGAATTTGTAATCCAGACCAATACCGGCGTAGTCGTCATCACGATAAGAGTCAACGGTCGGCTCCAGCGCATCTGGCATACCATTCTCTACCATAGTGTAGTAGCCATACAGAGTAGCGCTTTTGGTCATTTTGTAATCCAGACCAATGCTCGCGCTTTCGCCGTCAATCCATCTAACGTCGGAATCGCCGTATTGGGCTTTCAATGCCCATTTGTCAGTCACATTCCACATTGCCGAACCAACAACACCATCTTCATCAGCACCGGTATTGTCATTTTCGTAGCTCTCGCCCAACACGCCAAACTGGAATGCACCCAAGGTCAAACGACCGACCAGGCGAATCAAATCAACACCTTCAGCTTCAACATCCGTATCCGCAGCAACACCGACATAGAAAGCCGGGCTGTTGTAGCCAAAGGATGCAGAAGTACCATTGCTACCATTATTTTCTTCAGTTACGTAAGCAACTGTACCGGAGAAACCACCACCGAAAGTTGGGGTAACGTATTGAACGATGTTACTTGCACGGATTTCACCTCTGAAGATCTGGGTGATATCACCTTCCAAATCGTTGAACAGGTCAATTTTTTCCTGGGCAACTTTGGTAGGAGTATCAAAGTGGCCGCCCATAATCGTACCGGCAACACCCTGCAAACCCAGATAAATATTACGTTGGCCAAAAGTTTGGCTACCGTTGGTGCCGTCATCTACTTCGGTTTGGTATTCGAATTGATAAATGACTTTGAGTTTGGAGTTGACCTCTTCGCCACCCTTAACACCAATACGTGAAGCGTTGCTAAGCAATTCAACTTTGCTACCGTCCGCTTGATTGCCGTTAGCATTGGAATAGGAAGCTTCATCAGTACTTTGCAGCGACACATTCGCTTTACCATAAACGGTAACATCTGCAAACGCAGCGGCGGGAAGTACAGAGGCAATAACCAAAGCCAATAATGTTTTTTTCATGGAGTCGTCTCCTGGATGTGTGTGTTTGGTGTTCAATTCCTGAACACCGGGAAGTCAGGTTTTTTGAAATAATGACAATCAGATTTCAGTTGCGCCGTCATTGTGTGACTGAAAAGTTACAGAAAGATGACAAGCGCCCTGGATGTCGCGGGGCGGATTATATAAAGAAAAGTATCAAAGTTTTGTGACTAAACGTGGTTTTAGCTTAAAAGACCAAACTTTTTGCACTAATTTTGCGCTTTTGATAACCAAATGACCCAAAAAATCACCAGTGAAAAGTTCGTTGAGCGGTCAACTATTCAAAATGGCTAATGACATCTAACGTGAATAGTTCATTTATTAACCGCTGCGCCTCATCAAACAAAAGTGCGGGCTGGCGGTGTTGTAACTCAGAGGCGATAAGCTTCAATTGATCACCCAGGGTTGCTTTATTATTGTTTTGCAACAAATAAAGCAGGCGCAACGTCATGGGATTGGCGGCCATAAAACACACCTTGTCATCACGGTTGCGGTACACCACTAACTGCGTTGGTTCGGATGTCGCGGGCCGGTAAGTTGGTGAAATTTTGTGCACCGGATATTGATAATGCAAACAAACCACCAACGGTGAAACCTGGGGCCTGGACATTAACAGTTCGATGGGAAATGCGGAGGCGGGAGGGATATCCGCTTCACTGACATCCAGTGCTAACTCGATCCACTCGTAGTGGGCCAGCTCAAGTAAAAATGCCGGGTCGCCATCACACAACCCTCTTTCTTGCATTAAATATTGTAAGAATTCTTCGCTGATTTCCAAAAAATACGGGGTTTGGCACTGGTGTTTGTGAATAAAGTCACGCACCAACAAATGCCAATGCTCATCGGTCAATAGCGAACGAGTTACCGGAAATACATTGGCGATAAAGTTTTCAATATTGTTGTAAATCAATTCGCGATAAATTCCCATACGCCGATCTTCAATTTCCGCCGGAGCAGGATAGAGATCAGGTGCGCGCAAATGTTTGGCAAATGCCAGTTGGGTTTCCTGAAAGGATTTCATCGCAATATTGATACTGGAGGAGATTGGCGTTTTTTAATTTCATCCAACTCGGCCAGCAATTCTGGCAGTGGCGGGATATTAAAATCCCGCTCCAACAAAGTCGGTTTTATACCGAACAATTCATAGGCTTTATCGAGTAAATCCCATACCGATGCAATTACCGGCGCACCATGAGTATCCACACGTAAATCTTCAGCTTCCTGGTAATGGCCTGCAATATGGATATAAGCGGTCCGCTCACCCGGTAGGCTGGCGAGAAATTCATAGGGATCGTATTGGTGATTGATGCTGTTGACGTAAATATTATTTACATCGAGCAGGAGTGCGCAGTCGGCTTTTTCTATTACTGCATTGATAAATTCGCTCTCCGTCATTTCTTGTTGCGGAGCACAATAATAGGAAGAATTTTCAATCGCGATGCGCTGACCAAGGATATCTTGCGCTCGCTGGATACGCGCTGCTACGTAGTCGACTGCTGCCTCGGTAAAAGGAATTGGCAGTAAATCATAGAGCTGTCCATCGTCACTGCAATAACTTAAATGTTCGCTGTAATACCGGATGCCGTGTTCTTGCATCAGTTTTTTTATAGCGAACAACAATTCAGTATTCAAGGGGGCGGGCGACCCAATCGAGAGGGATAATCCATGGCATACAAAGGGAAACCGCTCGGTATAAGCGCGAAACTTTTTACCGAGGCGCCCGCCAACATTGATCCAATTTTCCGGAGCCACTTCCATAAAGTGGATATGATCAGGCGTTAATTCTTCCAGGGTATTTAACAGCGTCCGGCGCAGGCCTAAACCTGCACCGGTTATCGCCGCAGCGTAATTTACAAGCGGAGCTTTAACGGACATTACTCAGCTTTTTTCTCTTCTTTTGGTGCGTCTTTTTTATCGGCACCTTTGTCGGCACCACATTTTCCTTCACCACACTTGCCCTCGCCGCATTTACCTTCGCCATCGGCTTTTTTATGCTCGGCGCCGCACTTGCCTTCACCGCACTTGTGCTCACCTTCGGTTTTTTTATCAGCGCCGCATTTCGCTTCGCCACACTTATGCTCGCCTTCAGACTTGTCAGTATTATCCGCCAGGGTATAACCAGCGTTAAGGGATGTTGCCGCAAAGCTGGCATCTGCTGCGGAGGCCATAGGAACCAAAGCTGCCGATGCTACAAACGCGGCGCCAACCAAAGCAGATAAAGAAGAAATTTTGTTATTCATCATAAACTCCATTGTATTGAATGTCGTTGAAACGGTTAAGACCAGGGGAAACTAACATAGCCAAGGCAATAGACGCTAGCGGATGCAACCGGTTTACTTGCCAGCAGCCAAATGGTTACAGGATAGACTCGACAAGGAGGGTTTTGTTACAGGCCATCAACATTTCTTAACCCTGAGCTTCCAACATAGCCTGTTCCCACTGTTTGTCCATACGTTTATCAGAGACCGGCACCTGGGTTTTAAGAGTCTGGGCAAAAAGTGAAATACGCAGCTCCTCAATCCACCAACGGTAATCCATAAGCGCCCCGTTCTGTGCCAGACGATAGTCCCCTTCTTTAGCCAGATAATCCACTAACCGCTGGCAATGGGGTGCCACGTCTGCGAGCTGCAATTTGTCCTTCTGTGGGTTAAGCGCAGCCTTTTCCAACCGTTGCTGGATACCGCGCATATATTTCGGATATTGCTGCAACCATTGCGCGGGAGTTTTATAAACCAGGCCAGGATAAAATAATTGCACCAGCTGTTGATTGATATCGCTAATTGTAAACGCGAGCGCCAACATATTTTTTTGTTGTTTCAATTGTTTTTTGACGTCCACCAACAATTTCAAACTGCTTACCAGATGATTAGCCAGGTCTTGTGCGACGGCAATTAATTTATCCCTGGTCAGATTAACGCGCTCGTCAAAAGCAATTCTGGTGCGCGGCAGGTGTTGTTGTTCGGCTACAGCCAATTGTTTGATTGCAGCCATAATTAAATCGTCGACCACCTGTTCGCGATTGCCAATACCTGCCAGCGTCAACGCAACTTCCTGGCCTTTTAATAATTCCTTCTGTAAATATTTAACGGTTTGCGCCAGCGCTAAATACACCAACCGGGACAACCCCCGTTGGGTTAAATCGAGCGCATGCAATGGATTATCCAATACTTGTAAAGCAACTGATGATTGTTTATCCACCAATGCAGGATAGGCGCGAATACTGATTCCACCGCGCGGCAATTGGATCGCTTGCGGCAGTTCATCAAAATCCCAGCTGCTGATCCCATCACGCTCAATATTAGTGGCGGCAGATTGGATATTTTGTTGTACACGTTCGCGGTATTTTTCGCGCAATGGTGCCAGCTCGCGGCCGCTGGCAATAATTTTTCCCTTGTCATCAACCACGTGGATATTGAAGCGATAATAATCATCCACACTGGCTTCAAGCCAGGCTTCTTTGGATACATCAATACCCGTCAGGCGTTTTAATTGTAACCCCAACGCTTCGGTTAAGGGTTTGTTGTCGGGTGATAGCGTCGCGAGAACTTTATCTACTACATCCGGTACCGGTACAAAATGTTTGCGCACATTTTTGGGCAAGGATTTAATCAAACCAATACATTTTTCACGCAACATGCCCGGTACTAACCATTCCAGGCGCTGCTCCGGCACCTGGTGTAGAACACTCATGGGTACATGGATGCTGACCCCGTCAAATGGGTGATTGGGTTCGAAGTGATAACTCAATGGAAACACCATGCCGCGCCATTCCAACTCATTGGGAAATTGTGCCTGGGTGATATCGCCCGCGCCGTGACGCATCAGGATTTCACGTGTAAGAAATAACAGTTTCGGATTTTCCTGTTCAACTTTTTTACGCCAGGCTTCAAAACCCGCGAGGTTTACCACAGTTTCAGGAATTCGCTCGTTGTAAAAATCAAAAATTACTTGCTCATCTACCACAATATCGCGGCGGCGCGCTTTGGATTCCAGATCCTCAAGCTCTGTTAAAAGCTGATGCTGGTGTGCAAAAAAATCCGTTGCCGGATTCTTATTCTGCATACTTTTCCGTTTTGGATGCTGGTCGTATTGCCCTTCTACCAACGCTGCGCGAATAAACACCTCGCGGCATTGCGCCGGATCTATATGGCTATAGCTGACGGATTTTTTCTCGACAATGACCAAACCATAGAGTGTGACTTTTTCAAAGACCATGACCTGCCCGCTACGGCTATCGTAATGGGGTTCAAAATAGTGGCGTTTGACCAGGTGTTCAGCCGCTGCTGTTATCCATTCAGGTTCAATTTTCGCAACGGTATGGGCAAATAATCTGGAGGTTTCAATCAGCTCCGCCGCCATAATCCACTTGGGCGTTTTTTTGACCAGCGATGAGCCAGGGAAGATCATAAACTTACGGTTGCGCGCACCCAGATATTCGCGCTCTTCATGATTAAAACCAAGGTTACCCAACAGGCCCGTCAATAGTGCTTTATGGATAGATTCATAATTGGCAGACTCTGAATTAACACGAATCCCCAAATCTTTTACTGCAACACACAGTTGATGGTGCACGTCGCGCCATTCTCGCAAGCGTAAATAGGAAAGAAATTCTTTTTTACAGAGTTTGCGCAATTGGTTTAACGTCAGTTCCTGCCGCCGGGTTTCAAAATAATCCCAGAGGGTTACAAAACTGGAAAAGTCAGAGTGTTCCACCCAAAAGCGGCGATGGCTTTGGTCAGCAGCCTGTTGTTTTTCCGCCGGGCGTTCGCGTGGGTCTTGCACAGACAATGCACTGGCAATAATTAATAGTTCGCGCACGCAGGACTGTTCCTGCGCTGACAGCAGCATACGCGCAAGGCGCGGATCAAGCGGCAGTTTACTTAGCTGTTGCCCCACCGGCGTCAATTGGTTTTTTGCATTAACCGCATGCAATTCTTCAAGCAGTTTAAACCCATCGCTAATCAGGCGATGATCCGGTGCATCAATAAACGGGAATTTGTGGATATCACCCATCCGCAATTGCAGCATTTGCAAAATCACGGCGGCAAGATTGGTACGCAGGATTTCCGCGTCAGTAAATGCCGGACGCGAATTAAAATCCTCTTCGCTGTACAAGCGGATACAAATCCCTTCCGCGACGCGACCACAGCGACCTTTACGCTGGTTCGCACTGGCCTGGGACACAGGTTCAATAGGCAGTCGCTGTACTTTTGTGCGATACGAGTAGCGGCTGATACGCGCAAAACCCGGGTCAATGACATAACGGATTCCCGGTACGGTAATCGAGGTTTCCGCCACGTTAGTGGCCAACACAATACGTCGTCCAGTGTGGGGGGCAAACACTTTTTGCTGTTCGGCCAAACTCAACCGCGCATAAAAAGGAATAACTTCCATATGCGCAAATTGCGCTTTACGCAAGGCTTCGGCGGCCTCGCGAATTTCGCGCTCACCACTTAAAAATATCAGAATGTCACCACCGCGCGCACCTGACCCGGTTTTTTCATGCAATTCAATTTCATGCACCGCGTCAACAATTGCTGCATATTGGTCCGGTTCGTTTTCGTCGCTGCCCTCAAACTCATAGAGCGGGCGATACCAGACTTCTACCGGATAGGTGCGGCCGGAAATTTCAATAATGGGCGCGTTGCTAAAATGTTGTGAAAAGCGCTCGAGATCGATAGTTGCTGAAGTAATTATTAATTTTAGATCCGGGCGTTTGGGCAGCAGTTGTTTTAAATAGCCGAGCAGAAAATCAATATTCAAACTGCGCTCATGGGCTTCATCAATAATGAGCGTATCGTATTTATTCAAGTAAGGATCGTGTTGGATTTCTGCGAGCAAAATACCGTCAGTCATCACTTTGATTAAGGTGTTTTCATTAGACTGGTCGCTAAAGCGAACCTGATACCCCACTTTTTCTCCAAGCGTGGTTTTTAATTCTTCGGCGATGCGGTTGGCAACGGTATTAGCAGCAATACGGCGCGGTTGGGTATGGCCAATCAAACCGCTTACACCGCGTCCGATGGTTAAACATATTTTAGGGATCTGGGTGGTTTTACCCGAGCCGGTTTCACCAGCTAACACCACTACCTGATTGGCCGCAATAATTTGTGCAATCTCGTCCCGTTTTTCACAGACTGGTAGATTGGGGAAATCGATCTCCACCGGGACCAACTGCTGGCGACGCGCTACTTCAGCCTGTGACCGTGCCAATTGGCTTTGCCATTTTTCCATGGCCTGATCGTAGGGCTTTTGCGCGCGCGCGAGTTTTTCAATCTCACCCAATCGACGCGTAAGGTTGTGCCGATCACGCCCCATCACATGCGCGATGGACTGTTTAAAACTTGACCACATATTTGACCTATCAACCCGGCTAGCAGCACTTGTTACCTGGTGCGACACGGAATCATCGCACCAGTGAATAGGCGGGGGATAATACAGTGGGGACTATCAGCGATTCAAACGATTGATCAGCCAAGCGCGCAATTGGCGGGCCTGCATATCATCAATTGGAGCCAGCACCCCTTGCGCGGCAGGCGGGATGTTTTCAGCAGCATGGGATTGCTCACTGAAAATATAAAAATCAAATAACACCTTCCAGGCGGCTTTTTCTTTTTCGGGCAAATCGCGAATACTGAGCATTGCGTGTTTTAACACGTTAATCGCCGGGCCCATAAATTTAGGGACATTGCGCCACCAGTAGTTGACCAGCACATTAAACGTACCCAACCCTTCCACGTGATGCCACCACATACTGGGAATAAACAGGGCATCACCCGGTTCCAGATTAGCCACTTGTCCCGCCGCCATTGCCTGGCGGAAACGTGGGAATTTTTCAAAATCCGGATTGGCAAAATCCACCAGGCTGATCTGCTGTCCGGCGGGATTAAAATCGAGCGGTCCCGGGTACAAATTTTCAACTTGCCCGGGTGGAAACACGGTAAAACGGCGCTTGCCAACAATGCTACACGCCAGATTATCCGGGGCATCATAATGACAAGCGATGCGGGATTTATTGCCCATCCAGATGCTCACCAAAGCATCGGGAAAGGGAATGGTGACATCGTTGTTTTGTTGGCGCAGCCCCGGCAAGCAGACATCAACCGTGGTCGAGCCTACATAAAAGGTCGGCGGCTGTGGATTGCTTTTATGGGCGAGGATCTGATCCAACACCGTATCAAGGCGAACACGGTCACTGCGGTAATTCAGGCCACTCATGTCCTCGTTATAAAAATAAAATCCGTTATTTTCCGGCGCTCCTATAAACGTGCCCACGGTTTTATCCTCGTAAAAAGAACGCAGGTAGGCGATTGCCTCCTCATCGGACATCAACCCGGCCTTGGTCAATGGCCAGTTGCCTGCCAAACCTTTGAGGATCAGCGGCTGCTCAGACGCCAGGATCTCAGGCGGAATCTTGTGCGGGTCTATACCGTGGACTTCTTTGACAAGGGTAGGAATTTCTAGCATGGGATAAGTCTACTTCGTGTGTTATTTAAACGAACCGGGCGATATAAGCAGATTTGACCATTAACCAGAAGGAAAAGGCAATTGATTTGAATCAAAAGGGGCGCTTTCGGTGCTTTTATCCATGGTATTACGCTGGCTAGCCTATACAAAACCGATTAGTATTCGATTGCACTTCCCCATTAAATAGACCGCATTTTTTAATAGGCAAATAATAAATGTCCGACGATTTTTTACCGCCATTACATCCCGACTTTCACTACCGTGTTGATTATATTGGCAATGAAAAATTACCCGTACTAGTCGTGGATAATTTTTTAGAGGGCGCCGAAGCCCTGCTGGGTTTCGCAATAAAATTTGGCGAGTTTCGCGATGGCCTGGATTTTTACCCGGGCATTCAATCCAAAGTTCCCGATTTTTATGCCAATGCACTTAATTTGTATTTGCGGGATATTATTTGCACGACTTTTAAAATAACCGCAGAACAAATACATTATTCGCAATCCACCTACTCAATGGTACTAATCCCACCAGCAAAATTGGCAATCCCCCAAGCACGCCCTCACGTTGATACCATTTCGCGCAACAAATTGGCGACCGTGCATTATTTATGCACACCGGATAAAGGCGGGACTTCATTATACCGGCATAAAGCGACAGGTTTTGAAAGCCTTAACGAATCCCGAATGGCGCTTTATAGCCAGTATTTGGAGGAAGAAGCAAAAGATACTAGCTGGCAAAAAAAATATATCTGTGGTTCAAATCAATATTACGAAGAAATAGCCCGTTATGAGGCTAACTTTAACCGCCTGATTATGTATGCAGGGGATGTATTACACTCGGCGTCCATCCCGGAAAATTTTACTTTTGTACCCAATCCAAGAATCGGCCGATTAACATTGAATAGCTTTATTTATTGTAAATAGCAATTTAGGGACGGTGGCATGACCAATCCCTTAGGTTTATTCTGTCCACGCAGACGCCTTACAATAATACTGCAAATAATCATGATGCGATGGCATTTTCTGGACCGTTTGTTTTACGTAACTTCTGATATCTTCCAAAAACTTTTTCAATTCAGTATCTGTCATTTCATTAGCTACAACATGATAGCGCTCGGGAATAATTCCCTGCCCTACCATTACTTGCAACCAGGACGGTTCGGCAAAAAGTTTATAGGGTGATTCAACAAAGATTTTTCCGGTTTCCTTAAACAAGCGTATGCGATGCTCAAGCGATGCCGGGATAGGCATATTTTTACAGTAACGCCAGAATGCGCTGTCTTCCCGCTCGGTTAAATGGTAATGCATCACAACAAAATCCCTGATGGTTAACGTTTCCGTTCTCATCTGTTCATTATATTCATCAATATCACAAGCGCGGATGCCTTCATGCGGAAACATCTGGATCAAACGGGTTATACCGCGCTGGATCATATGAATACTGGTAGACTCCAGTGGTTCAATAAATCCGCTCGCCAAGCCCAATGCCACACAGTTTTTGTTCCAGTGTTGGCGACGCTGACCTGTTGTGAACTTGATAATTTTCGGCTCAGTGATTGTGTGCCCTTCAATTTTTTCCAGCAGGGTTTTTCTTGCCTCATCGTCAGACATATAACGGCTACAATAAACCAATCCATTGCCAACACGATGTTGCAGTGGAATTTGCCACTGCCAACCAGCATGGTGCGCAATCGCACGTGTGTAAGGAACCGGTTCGCGCACTGAATCAGTTTGTACCGCAACTGCGCTGTCGCATGGCAACCAATGCGACCAATCCTCATAGCCGGTGTGCAATGCTTGCTCGATCAACAGGCCGCGAAAGCCGGAACAATCAATAAATAAATCACCTTCAATCACTGCGCCTGAAGCCATCCTGATCGACTTGATATACAAAGCATCATCCAGGATAACGTCTTGTATTTTGCCCTCAACTCGCGTTGTGCCCGCTTTTTCGGCAATATTCCGCAAGAATTTTGCATAGCGACCGGCATCAATATGGTAGGCATATGTCACGGTTGAATTAGGCATATGGGCAAATTTATTTTGTTTTGCCGCTTCGTACTCTACACAATAATCCCCTAATGGATAATTCACACCTATATCCAGGCCCCTGCGCCAGAAATGCTGGAAGCTGGCAGCCCAAGTATCCTTGCCCGTATACCCAAAGGGGTGGATATAGTTTTCGTTTATATTTTTCCAGTTTTCAAACGAAATGCCTAACTTGATTGAACCTTTAACAAACGTAAGAAACTCCTGCTCATTAATATCCAAATAGCGATTAAGTAAAATGAGCGGGGGAACAGTCGCCTCGCCCACGCCAACGGTAGCGATTTCATCAGATTCAACGAGGGTAACCTCGATGCTTTTTCCG
>JAJQJO010000273.1 GCA_021323495.1 Cellvibrio sp.
TGCCGGAGATTTATCTGGTGGACTTGCATCGCGCCCAGCTGCGCCCGCAGGTGCCGGAGCGGTGGTTGGTGAAGGATCTGGGCGGGTTGTTATTTTCGTCGTTAAATTTGAATTTTACCCGGCGCGATTATCTGCGTTTTATGCGGGTTTATTTTGCGCAAGAGCTGCACAAAGTGTTAGTAGAGAAAAAAGGTTTGTTGGAAAAAATAACTGAACGAGCGCGTGCGACCTATCACCGCGATTTTGGGCATGACCCATTGTTGTTCCGTCAACAGTTACCCGGTCAAAGGAAATAATGTTTTGATGAAGATATTACAGCGCGAGTGGCGTGAAGAAAAATTGCTGGCGTGGGCATTTGGTGGCCTGTGGATATTTATCACTGCTTTTTTATGGTCGCCCTCGCGTGACGGTGTGGAAGCGGTTTATGCGCTCGCTTTTTTTATTCCCATGTTGATGTTATTGCCTTGGCGCAAACCGGAATTCAATCAATACGGCGGTTGGTTTAGCACCTCCGCACTGGCCTATGGTGGCTGGTGTTGCATAACCAGCCTATGGGGAAGTGATACCGGATTTTTTATCTTGCAATGGCTGATTCTGGCTACCTGGTTGTTGGGATCGGCTTGGGTGTTGCAAAAAAAATCACTGGACTGGGAGAAATTCCTGCGCTGGCTTTTGTTGCTGGGTGCGGTGACTGCGGCAATGAATATTGCAGTTTTTTATTGGAGCCATCCGCTGGCCGCGCGTCTGGAAGGCGTTAGCATCGCGCGCGCGCCGACCTTGGTGGGGCAGATATATGGCGTGATAGTGCTTATAGGTATTTTGCTCTCCTGGCGCACTGACTGTTTTAAATGCGCACTCTTTTTATCACTTGCATGTATTCCGGCATTGGTTGCGCTAGGCTTATCCCAGAGCCGCGGACCGTTACTATCGCTAGTAATGGTATTGATTCTTGGTTTTATATGGTTGCGTCCGGGTTGGAAAATCGTGCTTGTGCAATGTTTTGCCGGAATATTGGCTCTCTGCGCATTGTTTTTTATTTTTCCATTGGAAGAGTTGCTGCTGGAGCGCGGTGCATCATTCAGGGATCAAATCTGGTTGGATGTAATAGCGCAAATGCGCACACAACCGGGTGCGTTTCTGATGGGGATTGGTATGGCTGGGTCTACTGATATCCTGACCAGTATAGGCGTATACCATCATGCGCATAATGCCTGGTTGGATATCTTTTATCGCACAGGCATTGTCGGATTAGGTTTGGCTGCGGTTCATTTGATATTGCTATTGTGGTCGGTTCATCGTCGCCCTCAAATGGCGCCGCTGACTCTTTGGTTAGTATATGGCTGCGGTTGCCTATTGGTGGATTCGCGTAGTTTGTTTTGGGAAATTGATGCCAAATGGTGGCTCTACTGGGTGCCTGCTGCATTGTTGAGCGCGCAGCTATCGCGCGCGTTAGTTCCCACCGCTGTTTCTGCGACGACAAAACAGTAAATTTATCATTGGATAAGTTATGAATACTGATCAGAAAAAAAGTACTCGCATTGGTGAGACTTCGGCCTGGGTGGTTTACAAGCGCCTGCTCACCTATGTAAAGCCCTATTGGTTTATGTTTGTGGTGGGCATCATTGGTTTTGGTCTTTACGGTTATTCGAATAAATTGTTTGTCCACACGCTGGAGAACCTTATCCATGTTATTTCTGATAACAATCCCGCCGATCGCTATTTAGTTCCTTTGCAAGTTTTGGGAATTACGGTGTTACGCAGTATTGGTGCATTTCTTGGCGCGTATTTTTTATCCAAAATTGCATTTAGTGTGATTCATAATTTGCGTACCCAGGTATTCAATCACATGACGCGCTTGCCTAATGCCCATTATGATCAAAGCAGCTCCGGACATCTTATCTCGGTGATCACCTATAACATTAATGGCGTCACTGCCGCAGCAACGGATGCATTGAAGATTTCCCTGCGCGAAGGCCTGACAGTGATTTTTTTATTCGCAACTTTGATCCAGATGGATTGGAGATTGACGATGATTTTTATCTTGATCGCGCCTGTTATTGCATTTCTGGTTTCTATGGTGGGCAAACGTCTGCGCCGCCTGAGCAACAAGATGCAGACGTCGGTCGGGGACATCACCCAGGTAACCGGCGAAATGATCAATGGTGTGCGTGTGATGCGTAGCTTTGGCGGTGAAGACTACGAAAAGCAGCGCTTTGCCGAAGCCAGCAAAAAAAACTATCAACAGAACATGAAAATTGTGGTGACCTCGGCGGCGAATACGCCATTGATCCAACTCATCGTTGCGGCAGCCATGGCGGCGTTGATTTTTATCGCGCTGAGTTTTATGGAGATAGCGGACCCTGCCAGGTTTGTCGCTTACATGACGGCAGCGGGAATGATGTTGCCTTCCATGCGCAAGTTGGGTGAGGTGGCACCAGCGATATTAAAAGGTGTAGCGGCCGCCGACAGTGTATTTAGTCTGTTGGATACCCCCGTCGAAGAAGACCGTGGCACCCACAAGGCGACGCGTGTTAAGGGCGAAGTAGAACTAAAAAATGTAACGTTTTGTTATGCCAATCAACCTGCACCTGCATTAAATAAAATTAATTTAACGATAAATGCCGGTGAGGTAATTGCGTTGGTCGGGCGTTCGGGTAGCGGTAAATCCACACTCGTAAGCCTGCTTAACCGTTTTCACGATGCAACCTCAGGCGACATTTTAATTGATGGGGTGCGGGTCGCCGATTACACCCTCGCCAGTTTGCGGGAGCAGATAGCGCTGGTGAACCAGCAAGTCACCTTGTTTAACGATACGGTTGCGGGCAATATTGCTTACGGCAGTTTGCAAACGCGCTCACTGGAAGAGGTTCGCCGCGCGGCAGATGCGGCATACGCTACTGAATTTATAGAACAATTGCCCGACGGCTTTAATACACTTATCGGTGAGTCGGGTGCGCGTTTATCGGGTGGGCAGCGCCAGCGTTTGGCAATCGCCCGGGCGCTGTTAAAGGATGCGCCAATTTTGATACTCGATGAGGCTACTTCTGCACTCGATAACGAATCAGAGCATTACATCCAGGCGGCACTCGAGACGGTAATGAAAGGGCGCACTACGTTTGTGGTTGCCCATAGGTTATCTACAATTGAACAGGCAGACCGAATCATTGTGATGGATCATGGTGAAATTCTGGAACAGGGAACACATGCCCAATTGCTGGCCCAAAATGGCCACTACGCAAGGCTCCATGCCAAGCATTTTAATGATGACGAGATCCCGCCTGAACAATCGGAGTCGAGTATATGAGTAACAGCAGTAATTGATGATTTGGGGGAAGTGGTGTTAACGGACTACAACTATTGGAGTTACATATGCATCTAACGATGTCTTACTTTGAGCGCGCGCATATCCTGGTGGTTGGGGACTTGATGTTGGATCGGTATTGGCAAGGTACCAGTTCGCGCATATCACCTGAAGCGCCGGTACCGGTAGTCAATGTCAGCCAAACCGAGGATCGTCCAGGCGGAGCAGGTAACGTTGCGTTGAATATGGCGGCCTTGGGTTGCGGTGTTTCATTAATAGGTATTATCGGTAATGACGAAGCGGGCCAGATTCTCCACGACCGTTTAAAAGCAGCTCATATCGACACCAACTTACAGATCTCCCGCACCAAGCCAACAATCACCAAACTACGTGTGGTTAGCCGCCATCAACAACTACTGCGCATGGATTTTGAAGAAAAATTCGATGCAACCGATAGTTCAGACTTCGCAAGTAAAGTAAAAGGCCTGATAGGGCGCACTGATGTATTGGTGTTATCTGATTATGCCAAAGGTAGCCTGCTTGATTGTCAGTCCTTGATCCAGATAGCACGAGATGCCGGGGTTCCGGTTCTCGTTGACCCTAAAGGGAATGATTTTTCCTGCTATCGCGGTGCCACCGTCCTGACGCCTAATTTTCACGAATTTGAAGCGGTCGTTGGCAAGTGCAGCAGCGAGCGCGACATGGTGGACAAAGGTGAAGCCTTGATGCAGGCGTTAGATTTGCAGGCGCTGCTGGTCACTCGAGGGGAGCAAGGAATGACTCTCTTGCGGCACCATCAGCCCGAATTGCATCTTCCTGCGCGCGCGCGCGAAGTGTTTGATGTGACAGGGGCCGGGGATACGGTTATTGCAACGCTTGCAGCCGTGATCGCGTCCGGTCAACCACTGCCGGAAGCGACAGCGCTGGCCAATCTGGCTGCGGGTATCGTGGTAGGCAAAATGGGTACTGCAACAGTTAGCGCCCCTGAATTGCGCCGTGCGATTATCGCCGAACAAGGGGCGGAACGTGGTGTTGTTACTGAAGAGCAATTACTGATGGCGCTGGAAGATGCGCGTGCACGAGGTGAACGCATAGTATTTACCAATGGCTGTTTCGATATTATCCATGCAGGCCACGTTGGCTATCTGGAAGAAGCGCGCAAACAGGGTGATCGCCTGATTGTAGCGGTGAATTCCGATGCTTCAATTCGCCGCTTGAAAGGCTCCGGTCGTCCGATCAATCCCCTTGACCGGCGTATGGCCGTATTGGCCGGACTTGAATCGGTTGACTGGGTGCTGCCTTTTGAAGATGACACCCCTGAGAGATTACTGCGTCGGATCAAACCGGATGTGCTGGTTAAAGGTGGTGACTACAGGGAGGATCAAGTGATAGGTAACCAGATTGTCAAGACTTACAACGGCTCGGTGAAAGTGTTGAGTTTTTACGACAACTGTTCAACCACGTCAATAGTGAACAAAATATTGCGTCAGTAATTGATTTATAGATAAAAAAGCCCGCCAGCATATTCATTGGCGGGCTTTTTTATTGGTGGATCGAAGTGCTTAAGCCGCTAATTCCAAAATTTCGCGCGACGCTTCTGGCGTAATAATGCCGTGTTCGCCCAGTGCCAACAGTTCATGTTTAACCAGCATGTCTACCAGTTTCGGGATAGAGTCGCGCCCAACGCCGTAACCACTCAGGGTAGTCGGGGTGCCCATTTGTTCAAAAAAGCCACGGGTGGCTGAAATAGCAGCATCAATCAAGGCATCTTCATCAGGATGGTTTAGATTCCACACCCGGCGGCCATATTGCAGCAGTTTGGCGCGTTTTTTATCGCGTTGATGTTGCATCACCGCTGGCAATACTACCGCCAGGGTTTGTGCATGATCCAGTCCGTGCATGGCGGTGAGTTCGTGGCCAATCATATGGGTCGCCCAGTCCTGGGGGACGCCAACGCCGATTAAACCATTTAGCGCCATGGTCGCCGCCCACATTACATTGGCGCGCACGGCATAGTTGGTAGGCTCTTTAAGCGAGCGGGGCCCTTCTTCGATCAATGTCATCAGCAGGCCCTCGGCAAAACGGTCCTGTACTTTGGCATCGACCGGATACGTCAGGTATTGCTCCATGATGTGCACAAAG
>JAJQJO010000274.1 GCA_021323495.1 Cellvibrio sp.
TTGGGTGTGTAGGTTTCGGCAATTTCCCACAGCTGATTGGCGACATCCAGTTGCCCCGGCCACCCCTCTACGGCGTGATAGCGCGCAAGCACCCGTTTAACGTTGCCATCCAAAATTGCGGCGCGTTTTTGAAAGGCGATACTGACTATCGCACCGGCGGTGGAGCGGCCTATTCCAGGCAGATCGGCCAGCGCATCAACCGTCGCGGGAAATTCGCCGCCGTGTTGGTTCACCACCGCCTGCGCGCACTTGTGCAAATTGCGCGCACGCGCGTAGTACCCCAAACCGGTCCACAAATGCAGCACTTCATCAATCGGCGCGGCAGCGAGGGATTCCACTGTCGGAAAACGTGCGATGAAGCGCTCGAAATAGGGAATTACCGTGGTCACCTGGGTTTGCTGCAACATAATTTCCGACAGCCAGACGCGGTAGGCGCTGATGTCTTGTTGCCAGGGCAGATGTTTGCGCCCGTGTTTATCAAACCATTTGAGCACAGATGCGGAAAAAGAAGCGGTCATAATAGGTCGTGTTCGTAAAAGAAAGGACAGCAGTCAACGGCAGGCGCGAATTCTAACAGGCCAGAGGGAAACTATCTGCTCATGAACATAGTTGAGGGATGTAACTCGTCTAATGGCAAGATATTTTTACAAACAATTTTCCCAATTCTGGATTTCCACATCGCCGACATGCTTGCGGTTGCTGCCCCAATCCGCAGCGCGCAGACAGATTAAGCCCGGGTTTCGCCGCATTTCATCTATCGCGCAGGCCAGAAAATTCGGCGCTTTACAAAACTATACGGCCTTAAATTGAACTTCCCAAAGGCCATTCTTTCTCAATAATACAATCCGCAATTAGCGCCTTAATAAAAACATGGCATATCGATTGCTAAGAGACAATCAACATTTTAATTTTTATCAACCTACACGATGGAGGTATCTGATGATGACACCAAAAGAATTGGGAAAGTGGGCGAAAACTATGGGCATCAATGCACCAAGCCTGGATGCTGGCTTAGCTTGCTGGATTAAAAATGCAACACCGGAAGAAAGAAAGCAATATCACGTTGAGTGGTGGGAAGGTTGGTATGAAGCGCTGGATGAATTCATTTCGTTTCAAGCTAATTATGAAAATCGGTCTGCCGCATGATTCATTATTCTCAACTCACAGATGACCTCATTGCGAGCATCTGTGAGTTACACTGTTTAAAATCCTCCTGAAAAATCGTCGTAATTAATACTCCTTGCCGTTATTAACATTCAGGCAATCGACCTGGATTTACTTCCTACCCCCTTATTCTTTACGCATCAATTTCACATCCTTGTGACACCTTGATTTAAGGCGCTACCGACGACTGACTTGCTTCCGGCGGGGCAACACTGGTCGGAGTTTCTGGCGTTGCCGGAGCTGGTTCAACCGCTGCCGGAACAGAGGACGCAGCATCTTTATTCAAACGCTGTTGTAATTTATCCAGAAAACGATTTTTTTCTTTCTCTACTTTTCCTTTGAGTTCTTCCTTTTTCTCCTCGTATTTTTCGCCGTGTTTTTCTTTCACTTTATAGACGGCGTAATCCTTGGTCAGCTCGATTAGCAGTTCGGTATCGGGCCGGCAGTCGCTCAAAGGATTGATTTCGGCGAAGGAACCTTTACAGCGCAGCAATTCCATTCCTCGCTCCAACCAGTAGCTACTGCCAATACTGCATCCATTCGCACTGGTGGTGACCGCAACCTGCTCGGCAGTGACGGTATCGCTTTTATCTTTCGACAATTTAAAGGGCAGGAAAATATCGTATTCATCGGTAACGAGATTAATTTTTCCATGGGAGCCGAGCTGCAATTTTTCCACTCCGGCTTTGAAAGTATCGATAGTGATAATTTCATCGCGCCATTTAATGCTGCCGGACAATTCGCTTAACTCGGTATATTCATTCCACGTCTGTGCCGGGTCTTCGACTTTATTTACCAGATTAACCAGTTTACAAAATTGTTGTTCAAGGTTGATGGGCGACAAACGCACCTGGGCGCCGGAGAAGGTGGCATTGCTGCGCAAGGATTTCATTAATTGATTGACTGATGTGCCCTGGGTGCTGCCAAGTGCACGCGCTTGTACGGCGCCTTGCAAACCAAATTTGGAATCCATCTCCATGTCTTTTAAGAGAGGTTCCAATTCCAGGCCTTCTACGCCCGCATCGAATTGTATTTGCGCCTGTGAGCCGCGCGCATCCAATTGGCCTTTGGCGCTAATCGCTCCGGCATAGGCTTTGGCGCTGAGGCTTTGTTCGATCATGCCATTTTTTGCGAGAAATTTGAGCGCAATATTTTCCAGCGCAATTTTATTGATAATCATTTTTTTCAACGCGAGCTTGGCATTGATATTTAACCCACGCAATTCTTCCAGGGGGAGCAGAGTATCAGCTGCGGGTATTGCCGCTGCGTCTGGCGCTGGTGCTGCTTCACTGGGAGGGGGCAAATAATCGTCGAGGTTTATTTCATCCCCATCCAATACCAACTTGAGTGCGCCGGTGGAAAAATCGCTCACGCCAACGCTGCCGGTCAATTGGGTTTTATCCAGTATGAGCTTCAAATTATCCAATTTGATTTTTTTGCTATTGCCGGCAAACGCGGATGATAACGCCACTTTACCGAGCGCATCGTTATTGGCGGTATCCAACACGACCCCGTGCGCGGCGAGCAATTTACGTGCATTGATTTCACTGAGATTAAAATTACCTTGGTAGGAAAGTTCTTTTTTCAGGTCGGTGATGATTACAGAATAATCGAGCGCGAGCTGGGCGCTATCCTTACCGACAATTTCCAACTGTAATTTGCCGCTCTCCAATTTGAGATTACTGATTGCACTATCGACACTGAGTTTATTACTTAACTTGCCACGCAATTGCAGCGGATCTTTCCCGGCTTGCACCAGCTCCACCACGAACGACAAATCCAGGGCGAAGGGTGATGCGCGCAAATTGACATCGCTCATGGTGAGATTGATATCGCGCAGCGCAAATGATTGGCCGGTTTGTTCATCGCGATAACTGATTTGTGAATTGCTGAGGCTGATGTGCTGGATATCGAGTTTTAAATTGGTATCGGCTGCGGGTTCGGGTTGTACCGGCGGTGGAGTAGCGCCGGGTTTGTTGAGCGCCTCCCAATTACCTGTGCCGTTGGCATCAACACTGAGCGAAATTGCCGCCCCATCAACTGCTATATGGTCCACCTGGAAATCGCCGGAAAAGAGCGGCATTAACGCGAGCATCAAACTCGCCTGCTTGAGCTCGGCGATCGGCTGGTCGGGTGCGACCAGTGCGGCAACCCGCATTTCATTTACTTCCACCCCCAGGCTCGGCCACAAATCCCACCCCAGATCACCCTTGATTTGCAGTGCGATTCCCTGGTCTTTGGCGATGGCTTCAATGCGGGGCTTAAAGCGGTTGGCATCGACCAGGAACACCAGCGCCAACACCGCAAGTAAGACCAAAACCACCAGGGCAGCGAAACTTTTGAGCAGAATTTTCATAATGACATCCTCTGTGATGGATCAAGCGGCGCAAAGGTTATGCGCTCGTTAAGACTCAGTTTAGAGGGGAGTGTAAGAACAAAGTGCCGCAAGAGCCACCCAAAACCCGACAGACCTCACAGAATCAAGCCGAAGTTCGCGCATTTCCAGTGCCACTTTTACTCGAACCTGGCACCCCGACTGCCACTTTGCCCAAGTGCCGCAACTGGGGTGCGCTCATCTGCGGGATGGTTATGCTGGGACAGCAGGCCATGTTTTCACCACTGCAACAGTCAACAAACCGCGGCAACCGCCAATAACAAATAATAAGGTAACCCCTATGAAAAACCTCATGCCCCGCTGGCTCGGCGCCAGTTTACTAACCCTTGGACTCCTGCCCCTGACCGCACTTCAGGCCTACGCCCAAGCCAACACTGCTCCCGCAGGTGACCGGATTTTGATGGGCGCGTTTGTCGACCGCGATTGGACCGCTGCCAATCCCTGCGGCGACAAAATTACCCATGCCTCGGAATGGGACGACAACAAACGGTGGTATGGAAATGCCGGCCCCTACTTCGGCAAGATCTTCCCGGAGGTCTTCCGCCCCAATGGCAGTAAAAATTGGTATTACCTGTGGGAAGCGGAGATCGACACCATCAAAGCCCAGGGGCGTGTGCCTTACATCAACCTGGAATTCCACGGCGAATTGGCGCTACACGACAACAGCAAATGCTGGTGGCGCACAGCAGCCGATAACCAACGCGTTGACCGCAATGTAATCGCGCAGATTCTTAACGGTGAGCATAACGACATCATCGACAATATCGCCCATGGCCTGAAAACGGAAAATGTACCGGTGGTGATCGACCTGTTCCACGAAGCCAATGGCGATTGGTACGACTGGTCGCCCTGCAAACACAATGAAACCTGGGCGCGCTTTCGCGATGCTTACAAACATGTGGTCAATCGCTTCCGCGCGGTGGGCGCCACCAATGTCAGCTTTGCCCATTCGCTCTGGGCGGTGAATTGGGGCTGCGCCGACAAACGTGCGGGCGATCCGCAATTGCACGATATCTACATCCCCGGTTATATGGATTGGCTGGGCCTGGACATTTATTCCGGCGACGGCGGCAGTTTCTCGGCTGAAATGAACACCTGGTATACCCGCCTGGCGTCGACCGGACGCCCCTTGGTAATTGGCGAGATGGGTGTTGCCAGTGGCAGCAATAAACTGCAATGGATGACCAACTTCCGCAACGATCTGATTAGCCGGTTTCCAGCCGTCAAAGCCTTCAACTGGTTTGATATCAATAAACAGGGCGAAGCCAACTGGCGCATTGATAGTGAGTCTTACAGCGGCGCGCACTTTGCCCAATTGATGCGCGAACAGCCGCGCTATGTTGGCGGTTTCGGTACCTATGAAATCAAAAACAAAGCCAGTGGCAAATGCCTTGATATCACTGCCGCTAGCACCGCCAACAGCGCAAAGGCGCAGGTTTATAGCTGTAATGGCACCAGCGCCCAGACCTTTACCCTCACCGACCTGACTAACTACAAAATGGAATTGCGTGCACTCAACAGCGGCAAATGTGTGGATGTCGCCGCAGCAGGGATGACCGATGGCACACTGGTGCAGCAATACGATTGCAATGCGTCAGGCGCGCAAACCTGGACCATGAACGTCATCACCTGGGCCCCGCTGGAAGTGGAGCTTGTCGCCGCACATTCGGGTAAATGTCTCGACGTGGACTACGGAATAGGCCCCAAAGTACAACAGTGGTGGTGCACCGGTGGCAGCGCCCAGCGCTTTGTACTGACCAAACGCTAGGCCAAAAAAAAGCGCGCAACCGGCAGACCAGTTGCGCGCTTTTTTCAATGTAATAAACGGCTGTGACCGAAAAGCTAGCTGCCCGAATCAGCCAAGCGTAAGACAATCGGGCGCTCATCTTCATCCAGCAAATCACTACCGGCCTCGGCAATCGTCCAATCTTCCAATTCAATTTCAACCAGGGGCAGCTCCAGTTTTTCGTCGGCGCTAATTAAGTCCGCGCCCACGGCAGCAAGCCCCAGGTCCGGAACCAGCACCTGTGCAAAAACCTCTTCATGCACCTCGCTCACGTCGACCAGATTGCCCTCGGCCGGGCGCAGGCTGAGGGCAGATATATCAATCTGCACCGGCGCCGGCTGCGGCGGGCGCTCTTTGGCGGGCAGCAAATCGGCGCCCACGGGTGCCAGGGTCCACTCCGGTTTTTTTGCTTCGGCAGCAGGCCTTGGTTCGCGTATCGGTAAGGGTTTAGCGGGCGCATTGGCCGGACTTTTATCGCTTGGGCAGATCTCAACCATGGCGCCCGCTTTGACGAGGGCATCGCGGTATTTAAGGGCAGTAGCTTCGTCCATATTGCGCTTGAGCGGCACCGGACGGCCGGTAAACAAGCTGTCAATTTTGGCCGCGTCCGCCTTGAATAGCTGCTGCAACTTGAGTTTCACCTCGGCCAGTTGATGGCCGAAGACAATATCACCGCGAAAAATAATGTCGAATTCGGGAGCGCTCATAGATCCAAAAGTCCTGTTGCTGAAAATGCACTGATTGAATGATAGCACCCGCTATTCCCAGTGCCGGTTGAATCCCGCGGGAATAAATCAGGAGCAATAAACAGCGCACAGAATGTAACCAATCAATCTTAGGCTTCGCTGGCGGGCCGGGCAGCCGCCAACCATACTGATTACTTAATTATTTGTTGGAGCCTGGTGAGCCTATGTTGCCCTTCATTCAAAAAAAACAGCACGACAATCGTTTGGTCGTGGATGGCGCACTCAGCCAAACCGGCAATGCGCGCCTCAAAGTCGAACAGGATATCGCTTTTTTAAAAGACCGGATTACAACTATGCGGACCCATCCAAACCCTAACACCATGTTGATTGAGCACTACCAGTCCATGCTTAAAAGTCGGGAGTCAGTGCTTAAATGGTTGCTTGATGGCTGTGATGATGAAACCAGCAGTTTTTCCAATTAACACAATCACGTAGCGATCCATACCCAGTCATATTTGACCAGCATCCCCATCCTCGCCAAGGTGATGATCCATATCCAGCGCCGGAGCCGCACCCTTCGGCCTTCCAATAGGCTTGGCAGGAACGCCGGCAACCGTGGTGTGCGGCTCAACCGCATCCAGCACAACACTACCTGCACCGATTTTTGCGCCCTCACCTATTTCAATATTCCCGAGGATTTTCGCTCCAACCCCGATTAACACACCGCGTCGGATTTTCGGATGGCGATCAGTTTTCATACAACCGCTACCACCCAAGGTGACATCGTGCAGCATGGATACATCGTCCTCAATTACTGCGGTTTCCCCAATCACCACACCGGTCGCATGGTCGATCATGATCCCGCTGCCAATACGCGCGCCCGGATGGATATCGACATCAAACGTTTCCGAAATCTGGTTCTGGAAATAGAGCGCCAATGCACTACGTTGTTGCAACCACAGCCAATGCGCGATACGCCAGGATTGCAATGCGTGATAACCCTTGAAAAATAAAAACGGCATGCAAAATTTATTGCACGCCGGATCGCGCTCGCGGTGCGCGCGTATATCGGCACGCATCGCCTGTTCAATCGTGACATCGGCAGCCATCGCTTCAGAGAAGACTTCGCGCAACATCATCGCCGGTAAGGCCTGGCTATCAAGTTTATTGGCGAGATGGAAACTGATTGCCGCCGGAAATGACGAGTGGTTTAGAATAGCCGCATGATAAAAACTGGCGAGCACCGGCTCATCAGCACTTGCTCTTTGTGCCTCGGTACGAATTTCCTGCCAGACATCGACATGGGCAAAATTGGTAATAGGAATTTGCATAGCAACTCTGATCAGTTTGTTTTAAAAATCAAAGGAAGTAATTCATCCATGGCAAAAAAAACTTCCGCTCCGAGCTTGCGCATGCCAGGCAACAAGCAATTCTCACTGCCGTCATGATTGGGCGGGCAATATCCGAGCGGACGCATGCCCGCAGCAACAGCCGCCTGGATTCCAGTCAATGAATCCTCAACCACAATCGCCTGTGCCGCCGGAATATTCATGGTGCTGGCTGCATGCAAAAACAGATCCGGTGCCGGCTTACCGCGCGTTACATCTTCAAAGCTGAATATGCGCCCCTGCACATAAGGCATGATGCCGGTTTTAGCTAATGTCATACGCATTTTTTCATGCTTTCCATTCGAGGCAACACAAAAAGGAATTTGCTTATCGCGCAGGTAATCCAACACCGTCATGATTCCCTTTACTGGTTCAAGTTGCTGCTCGCAAACAACCAGGGTCTGCAATTGCACATGACGCCAGAATTTCGCGCCCTGCTCTGCCCTTTCAGCAGCGCCAAAATCTTTCCAACTTTCCAATCGCGACAACTCTTCGGTAATCATGTAAATACAATCTGCCACTGATTTTCCGCGATAGGTTTCCAAAATGTAATCCGCGCTCAACTTCACACCAATTTCGTTCAAACAATCACTCGATACCTGCGCAGAAATGATTTCACTATCCACCAACACACCATCGCAATCAAAAATCACTAACATGCTTACCTCTTTACCTCTGCAATCACAACAAAATTCATATTGCTTGATTTGATGATGAAGCCGGATAAGGCGCCTTCAATAATATCGCCAGACCCGCCACTAAAAATACAATCAGCGCGGCCATACCGATACGCGCAGAATCACTATAAAGCGTTAAAGTTGCAACCGCCATGGGTGCCAAAAATGAGGTAGCGCGGCCAGCGAGGGCATAAATACCAAAGTAGCGCCCCGCCTCCGCAGCGGTCACGCTGCGCGCCATAAATGAACGCGACGATGCTTGCACTGGACCAAACGCCAAACCGATCAACAAACCAAAAGCGATATAAACTTTCTCGGCTGGGGTTGCAAACAAACCACCGGCATCATCAGCGGAAAATTGCACTAATCCAAAAAGCGAATAGCCTGGACCGGTCGAAATAATACCGATGGTTGCGATAATCAAACAGGACAAACTGATCAAAATGACTTTTTTTGAACCTATCTGCGCATCCAATCGTCCTGCATAAATACAGCCGCCGATAGCGATTACCAGCAGCAAAATGCCGTAAATTCCCATTTCAATCGTCTGCCAGCCAAACAT
>JAJQJO010000275.1 GCA_021323495.1 Cellvibrio sp.
GTCTGCCAACCTTGGCCGGCAAAGCCTTTTAATTTTTCAGTCAGGTCAATATCCGACGCGCAATATGAGCCGCAACCCAAACGCAGGTAAGTTGTTGCACTGGGCGCGGCTTCGACTTTGAGATCAAATACCAGTGCTGAATCACTGCTGTAGTAATTAATAAAGTCCTGACGGTTTGCGACTGACAATGCGACCTGACCACTACCAGTGCCGTTCCATTGCACACGGCGTGCATCTTCCTGTACATCGCGGTCAACGGCCTGGATCATCAGTGATGAGGCTTTGACCGTGTTGCTGTTCATCGGTACCAGATCGTTTTGGTAGCCAATAATTTCCAATTGCCAGGGTTCCATTGGACGGCGATTGAAAATTTCCAATACGTCCAAAGCTTCTGCTGCTTTTAAGCCGTCTTCTGACAAATTGTCTGCGAGCGTATCTTTATCGGCGTAACTTAAACCGAAACCATAGGGGAAGAGTGGATCATAATTTTTATCGCCACGGTTGAGCGGTGTTTGGTCGGGATGTTTTGGCCAGGAGAAACTTAAACGGCCTTTCATGTCGTAATTAATTTCACCGGCGGCATTTTTGAACATTACATCGGCAACACCGGCGCCTTCAGTACCCGGTTGCCAGATGGCGACAAATGCATCGGAGCTGTTTAATTCACGATTGACCCACAGCGGGCGGCCGGTGATAAATAAAGACACCACGGGAATGCCCTGGCTGCGTAATTTTTTCAGTAATTCCAGGTCGCGGGGATTGCGTGGTTTGTACGCGAGCATGCCCACATCACCCTGCATTTCTGCGTAAGGATCTTCACCAAACACAACAATGGCGACGTCGGGTTTTTCACTGAACGAACCATCGACGCTGAGGATGGCTTTGCCACCGGCCGCACTCACTACTTCATTGATGCCGGCATAGATAGAGGTTGCGCCGGGGAAATCGGAATTGACATTGCCGGTGCCTTGCCATGTGACTGACCAGCCGCCTGCTTGTTTGCCAATATTGTCCGCACCATCGCCCGCCACCAATATTTTTTGTTTGCGTGCGAGCGGCAATAAATTGTTTTTGTTTTTCAGCAGTACTAAAGATTCACGTACTGCTTGACGGGCAATCGCGCGATGTTCCGGTGCGCCTAACAATTCTTTTTTGCCCGCGAGTGGGCGGGTTGAAGGTGCGCCTTTTTCAAATAAACCGGCGCGGATTTTTACACGCAATATCCGACGCACTGCATCGTCCAAACGTTCGGCCGTGACTTCACCGGATTTGGCCTGTGCCAGCAAATTGTCATACAGTTCTTTCCAGTTGGGTTCAGGCACCATGTAAATATCCAAACCGGCCATCAGTGATTCAGGGCAATCCACCGCTGTACAACCGGGAATAAAACTATGGCCGCTCCAATCACCGACCACCAATCCATCAAAACCCATTTGGCCTTTGAGTACGTCGGTGAGCAAATATTTGTGGCCGTGCATGCGTGTGCCGTCCCAGCTGGTGAAGGACGCCATCACCGCCTGTACTCCCGACTCCAGCGCGCTGAAATAACCGGCACCGTGGATGTCGCGCACATGTTGCTCATCACCTTGGGTTGGTCCCCGGTCTACACCATTGAGCGTGCCGCCATCACCGATAAAATGTTTGGCGGTAGAGATTACGTGCTCATTGGTTAAAAATTTCTCAGAGCCACCCTCACCTTGCAAGCCTTCTACCATTTCACCGGCGAAGGCACCGACGATTTGTGGATCTTCTGACCAGCTTTCATAAGCGCGGCCCCAGCGGTCATCGCGTGCGACGGCAACCGTCGGGGAGAAATCCCAATCCAGGCCGGTGACGGCAATTTCGCGCGCGGTAGCCCAGCCGATTTGTTTTAACAGCCCGGGGTTATTGGTCGCCCCCAATGCGATGTTGTGTGGAAAAAGGGTGGCGCCGACTACATTGCCCAAACCGTGCACCGCATCGGTACCCCACATAATCGGGATACCAATGCGGCCGTTGGATTTATCGATAGATGCGTTATAAAAACTGTCGGCAAGTGCGACCCAGTTTTCCAGTGGCGCGTATTTGTTGCTGTCTGGTGTACTGCCGCCTCCATTGAGCACAGAGCCCACATGGTATTTCTTGATATCCTCGGGCGTCAGGAACTTGATTTCCGGCTGGATTAACTGGCCGATTTTTTCTTCCAGGGTCATCCGGCCAAGCAGGTCATCAATACGTGCTTCAACCGCCGGATCTTTTTTGACCGCGCTGGTAATCGCCGGCCATTCTACTTTGACCGGCGCTATGGCAGCGGTCGAGGCTGGTGTAGCTGTGGTAGACGGAGTATCTGTTGTTTTGGAATCGCAACCTGCCAGAAGGCTTAGCAATACTGCGCTCGATACCAACGAGCGAAGGGAGAGTTTATTGTTCATAGTGGGGAACCTGTTGACCAAACAAAGAAAAACCAAATGACTAACCGCATCAGAGGAGGTGCGCGATGATAATCAATATTGGTTATATGCAATAGCCGAAAAGCGCGATGCACAAGTATTCGCTTATAAAAGGTAGCAGCTGGCTATGAAGATACGAACAAACTTTACCTTTCATAATGCAATAAACGACAAAAGTCATGAAAAACTTTGTTGGGATCAAAGGTTATGCGAGCTGAATTTTCATCTATGAAAGACAGAGCTTTTTTCTTGGGAAAATAAAACCATATCTATCATGTTTTTGATAACCGTGAATATGCGCTTTAATTGATAACGAAAACCATGCCAACGGATGCGTTAAACAAAGAATATCCGCCAATACCGATATGTAAAAATGTTGTTAAAGCGTATTGGTGCGCCGCCTCACAAACAGCAATTATCTCCTACACTGAAAAAGTCAAACATCTGCCATTTATCAGGCTCAACTCACTCGGCTCGTAACGCTTTATGCAGTTGTAGTGTTGGAGGAATTATGTTCAAAAAAAAAGAATTAACTCGTTTGGGGGACGTATTAGTCGATAAGGGAATAATTAATAAAGCCCAACTTGATATTGCGATCCAGGAACAATCCAGAAGAAAAAAACTGTTAGACCCCTCCGATATCACTGCAAAAGTCGCTCCCATCGGTGAAATATTAATTGAATTAGGTTTTATCGACCAACTGCAATTAAAACGCGGTTTGAATTGGCAACAGCGGTTGCGTCACGCCTCAATTGCGATGGCACTCTGCGCCCCGTTTATGATGTTTGCACCGAGCGCTGCGGCAAGTATTGTACGGCCAGCACCGATTACTGTGGAGGCTGAAAATTACTCAGCTATGTTAGGTGTAGTTAAGGAAAATACAACCGATGTCGGTGCAGGGAAAAATCTTGGTGCTATCAGTACCGGCGATTGGATGAGTTACAGTGTGGATGTGCCGGCCGCAGGAAATTATAAAATTATTTATCGTGTGGCAACGCCGAATGCAACTGCCAAATTTGTTTTGAAATCGGGTACTGATGCGGATCTTGCAGCTGCGGTCAGTGTGCCCAAAACCGGTGGTTGGCAAGTATGGACTGATGTCGAACAAACTGTATCCCTGCAAAAAGGCGTACAGACATTAAAAATTTATGCCCAGGTGGGCGGCTTCAATTTAAATTGGTTCAAAATTGCCAATATAGATCCTGCACCCGAGCCTGAAGCAATTTCCAAATTAATTGAAGCGGAAAGCTATTCCTCCATGAGCGGTGTTGTACCTGAAGCTACAGCGGATACTGGCGGCGGACAGAGTGTTGGTTATATAGCAACTGGCGATTGGATGAATTATGAAAATGCGGATTTGATAATTCCCAAAACGGGCACTTATAAAATAAGTTACCGGGTCGCAAACCTCAATGAAGGTGGGGTGTTGTTGCTCAAAAATATTGTTTCCGGCACGGTGATTGACACGGTCACTGTCCCCAAAACGGGCGGCTGGCAGACTTGGGCTACGGTCGAGCGCACGGTTACGCTTGAGCAGGGGCTGACCAAGTTACAGGTCTATGCACAGTCAGGTGGTTTTAATATTAATTGGTTAAAAGTTGAAAGTGTGGAGGCCGAACCGGTAGCACCATCTGCATCGGAAACTGTATTTCCATTAGTTATCCAATCAGAAAGTTATTCTGAAATGCTCGGTATCCGAACGGAAACTACCACCGATGTTGGCGGTGGGATGGCGGTAGGTTATGTGGATACGGGTGATTCAATGTCCTACTCCACCACCAGCGTGCGCGCGCCATTTACCGGAAAATATAAAGTATCTTACCGGGTGTCGAGCCTGAATGGCGGTGCATCGCTTGCTCTGAATGAATACGGCACTACAACGACCCTCGGCACTGTCGATATACCCAAAACCGGTGGGTGGCAGCAATGGGTTACTATCGATACCGAAGTGACCCTGACGGAAGGTGAACACAAATTTGCCGTGCTGGCAAAAACCGGGGGAGCCAATATCAATTGGATCCAGATCGAGCCAATCTCGACACCCTTGCCGCTCACAGTACAAGCAGAAGATTATTCAACGATGAGCGGAGTGAGAAACGAAATAACTACCGATGTAGGTGGTGGGTCCAATGTAGCTTATGTCGATGCCGGCGATTGGATGGCATACAACAACGTAGAAGTTCTTATCCCCAACACAGCGCAATATAAAATATCCTATCGCGTAGCTTCCAATGTCACTGGCGCTACGCTCGAATTGTATAGCCTTGATAGCAGCAAGGTGTTCGATAGTGCGCCTATCCCCAATAGCGCTGGCTGGCAAAAATGGATCACGGTGGAGCGAACAATTACTTTACCTGCTGGAAAACACCATTTTGGAATTAAAGCCCCGAACGGCGGATTTAATGTAAATTGGTTTAAGCTGGAGAAAGTAGGTGCAACCGGTTCGGTGTCCAGTTCGTCTTCAAGTTCTTCCGCGCCCGTCGTAAGTTCGGTGAGCACATCCAAATCATCTGCGCCCTCGGTTGCTGTCAGTAGCTCATCAAGTTCTTCCACACCAGCGGTAGCGTCATCCAGTTGGTCAAGTTCATCGGCTGCTGCACATGTTGCTGGCTCGGTGGAAATAAGTTGGACTGCACCGACCAAGCGTGAAAATGGAGCTGATCTATACATCGACGAATTAGGTGGTTATGAAATCAGGTATAAAAAAACCACCGATACAAAATATACCTATGTATCCATCAATGATCCCTGGACCCAGTCGTACAAATTTGATTGGTTGGAAGGGGATTATGTTTTCCAAATCGCTGCCTTCGATAAAAATGGTATTTACAGCCCCTTTGAAGATATCCAAAGGGAGTAAGTAGAGCACGGATTGAATAGCGAGGGGATTCTCAGTGATCGCGAAACGGCAGACGTTATATCTGCCGTTTTTTTTACGGTGATCAGGTGGGATTGCTATTGGTTAACGCCCGCCACTTACATCCAAT
>JAJQJO010000276.1 GCA_021323495.1 Cellvibrio sp.
CTCAGGATTTTTAACCGGGTGCCTTCAACGCGCGGTGAATTGTTATCGCACATTTGTCCGATTTTCCAATGGCGTTTACCCAGACCTTGCAACAAAAATACATCGTAATAATCAAAGTGCGGACCCACACCGCCTTGGTCCGGTGCGTAGCTGATCATAATGTCATCCAGGCGCCAATTGGGAATAAACCGAAACGCATCGAGCATCTGGTTTACCTCAGGGACATATTGGTCGGCCGCCTGCACTAATAAAGTCCAATGGCTTTCAGGTAGTGTCGCAAAGGTTTTTTCATCAAATGGCCCATTGCGCAATTCCCAGGGAGTTGCACCGTTTTCCAATACGATACGCGACTCAACTTCCTCTTCCAGTGCCAGCCCCGCCAATTCATCCGGTGAAAGTGGTGATTCAAAACCGGGAAATGCGTTACGGATTAGCAACGGTTTTTTTTGCCAGTAATCGCGCAGGAATTCTTCAATGGGCATAGCGCCGAGATGGGTGAGTGGTACAGTCATTTTAATTACCTACGAAGTGTATGTAGGTTGGGGTGAGTTTACGAACCCCAACACGACCATCTCAAAATTTCACGATGGCATCGGATTATTATGTTGGGGTTCGCAAGCTCACCAACCTACGAATAAAATACATCTCAAAAATAAAGGGCTCTACAGAGCCCTTTATTGGTTCGCAATTTAAATCGCCCTGGCTTGATCCACCGCGTTGCCAATGTAGTTGGCGGGCGTTAAATCGCGCATCGTTTGTTTGGCGTGTTCTGGAATGTCTAGGGTTTCTACAAAAGCGGCGAGCACTTCGCGATTGATAGTCTGCCCGCGTGTCAGTGCTTTTAGTTTTTCATAGGGTTCCGCGACGTTGTAGCGGCGCATTATAGTTTGGATTGGCTCGGCCAATACTTCCCATGAATTATTCAAATCTTCCGCAAGACGTGCACGGTTGATTTCCAGCTTGCTCATACCCTTTAACGTAGAAGCGTAAGCAATCATACCGTAACCAAAACCGACGCCCATATTGCGCAATACAGTTGAGTCGGTCAGGTCGCGCTGCCAGCGGGAAATAGGCAATTTTTGCGCGAGATGGGTGAAAATCGCATTGGCAATTCCGAGGTTGCCTTCCGAGTTTTCAAAATCGATCGGATTAACTTTGTGCGGCATGGTGGATGAGCCCACTTCGCCTGCAATCGTTTTTTGTTTGAAATAACCGAGGGAAATGTAACCCCAAATGTCTCGATCAAAGTCGATAACGATAGTATTAAAACGCGCAATCGCATCAAACAATTCGGCGATGTAATCGTGCGGTTCGATTTGGGTGGTATAAGGATTCCAGCTCAGGCCCAGGCTCTCAACAAATTGTTTGGCGTTGGTTTGCCAGTCCACATCCGGATAAGCCGACAAGTGTGCATTGTAGTTGCCCACCGCGCCGTTGATTTTACCGAGCAATTCAACTTCTTTTACTGCTTTGACCTGACGGCGCAAGCGCGCGGCCACATTGGCCATTTCTTTACCTACGGTGGTAGGTGATGCAGTTTGGCCGTGGGTGCGGGAGAGCATTGAGTCTTCCGCGTAATCGTGCGCAAGTTTGGCGATGCCGTCAATAATGGCTTCGGCGTCTTTCAGGAATACTGAGCGGCCTTCGCGTAACATCAACGCATGTGACAGGTTATTGATGTCTTCCGAGGTGCAGGCGAAATGCACAAATTCCAATACCGTTTCGAGTTCAGTATTGCCGGCAAATTTATTTTTGAGAAAATATTCAACGGCTTTTACATCGTGATTGGTGGTGCGTTCGATATCTTTTACCGCTTGTGCATCGCCTTCACTAAAATCACTGACAATGCTATCGAGAAATGCATTGGTCGCTGCGCTAAATTCCGGCACTTCCGGTACACCGGCAAGACGGCTGAGCTGTTGCAGCCAGCGTACTTCAACTTCTACGCGGAAACGAATCAAACCGAATTCGCTAAAGATGCTGCGCAATGCAATGGTCTTGCTGCCGTAACGGCCATCGACCGGGGATACGGCATTAAGCGCGGTGAGCGTGTTAAATGAATTGTCCATGGTGTTTCTCGTTTGAAAATAAAGATAAAAGTAAAAGCGGATTCTGCGTAAACAAAGGCAAACAACTTACATACGGCGCAAAAAGTCATCCACTTGTTGGGCAATATGCTTGCGGTAAAACAAAAGTTGTAAGCGATTGCCACCAACCTGCCGCCATAAGATTGCAGAGCGCACGGATGCAAGTAAGAGGGCGCGAATTTGGTTGGCGATGCGTTGTTGTTGCAGGTAATTGTAGTCGCCATTTACCTGGATGCGAAAACGGAAGGTACTCAGGGTTTCAGTATAAAGGGTACCTAAATTGGCGATAACGTTTTCGTGCGTAGAGGAAAAATGTTGTGCCTGTTGAGCAACCTGCTCCAGGCGGCTGCCAATGACATTGAGCATATCGCGCCGGCCAGCCAGTTTTTTCTGCAAGTGCAATACACCCAAGCCATAACGCAGTGTTTCGCGATGTTTTTGTGAGCCGGGGCGAAGCAATTCGCGCATGACTTCCAAACCGGTACGCAGGTTTTCCAGTTTGCCGCCATAAACGGCGAGAGTGCTTTCCGGGTTAAGGTCGAGCATGCTTTCAATACTGCATTTATAGGCGTCGGGCGGGACGTGGCCTGTTTTCGCAACCTGCTCCACCAGGTTGGTTGCCTGAAATACGCCCGCAAGGGCGAGGGTAATGTCTTGCCAGTTTTTACTCACGCGAAAATCTCTCAGCTGCTTGAAAAGGGCTTGTTTAATAGGCTAACGATTGTCGGTAGATTCGATCACCGCGCCACCAAGGCAGATATCGTCCTGATAAAAAACCACTGACTGGCCAGGTGTGATGGCACGCTGTGGTTTATCAAAGGTTACATCCAACGTGCCATCGGCCAAAAGATTTACCTTACAGTCCTGGTCTGGTTGGCGATAACGGGTTTTAGCCCTGCACGTAAAGGTAGATAAGGGCGGTGCACCATTAATCCAATGGGCTTGTTGGGCAATCAAGTGATTGGTATATAAAAGCGGGTGATCAGTGCCTTGCGCAACTACCAGCACATTGCGCGTCAAATCTTTCTGCACGACAAACCAGGGTTCTTCATTGGCTCCTTTTACCCCGCCAATCCCCAATCCCTGACGCTGGCCAATGGTGTGGTACATCAAGCCCATATGCTCGCCGATCACTTTGCCGTCAGGTGTTTGTATCGCGCCCGGTTGTGCAGGCAAGTATTGCTGTAAAAAATCTTTAAAACGGCGCTCGCCGATAAAACAAATGCCGGTACTGTCTTTTTTATTGTGGGTAACCAGGCCGTACTCTTCCGCAATGCGGCGAACTTCCGGTTTTTCCAGTTCACCGACCGGAAACAGGGATTTGGCGAATTCAGCTTCACCCACAGCATGTAAAAAGTAGCTTTGGTCTTTATTTGGATCCAGTCCCTTTAATAAACGGGCGTGACCATCATGATCGGCACGGCGTACATAATGGCCAGTGGCAATCAACTCGCCACCCAGCATGCGCGCATACTCCATAAAGACTTTAAATTTGATCTCGCGATTGCACAGGATATCCGGGTTCGGTGTACGCCCGGCTTTGTATTCTTCGAGGAAATGTTCGAACACATTATCCCAGTATTCCGCTGCAAAGTTGGCTGTGTGCAACTTGATCCCGATACGCTCGCAGACCATTTCGGCATCGGCCAAATCAGCCTTTGCAGTGCAATATTCAGTACCGTCATCTTCATCCCAGTTCTTCATAAACAGGCCTTCGACCTGAAAACCCTGTTGTTTCAGGAGTAGGGCAGAGACTGAGGAATCGACACCGCCGGACATTCCAACGATAACTTTTTGGCCCGGGCCTATAGATGAGCCTGAGACGGGGGCGGGAATAGCGTCTGACATAAGGAACAACTGCCGGGAAAGGGAAAGGCGGGCATTTTACCCGCCCCGGCCCGTCACTGCCACCTTAGCCGACGACATCCAGCGGAAAGCGGCGTCCGGTGCGGTATTCTTCGATGATTTGCAGGGTCATAGGGCTGCGCAACTGGTCTTTGCGGGCGAGTAATTCTTCATAAGTCATCCACACCGCTTCGATGATGCCAATGTCCAACGTGCGCGCTGCATCGTGGCTAACTGGTGTGGCGATAAAAGTAGTGCGGAGATAGGTAACCCCATTGCTCGGAGCTGTATACAAATTCACGCCCACGACACCGGTTAATTCCACTGTCCAACCTGTCTCTTCCAGGGTTTCGCGAATAGCGGCTTCCTGTAGCGTTTCGTTAGGGTCTAAATGACCAGCAGGTTGGTTGTATACTTTTTTGCCGTCAGCTTCTTCATACACCATTAAAAAACGATCGTCGCGCTCAATAATGGTTGCAACGGTCACGTGGGGCGCCCAGGTCATAAACAATCCTTAAAAATCAAAAGAGCGCAAATCCTACCAGATTTATTGAGAATTCCAGCGCATTTCAGTAGTTGATTTTTATCGGGTTCTTTGATTGAATCCATTGCAAACAGGGATATATGTATTCAACACAAATAGCAGGGATGTGTATGACAACTACCGCATTAATTTTTTATCCGGAAACCTTTATTGGTTTTAATAAAACCCAACTACTCAAACGCCGTTTAACGGCGGCCGGGGTTATAGGGGCGAGATTCAAATCCTCTCCTGTTTTTCCGGTAGGGCAAAATTTTCGTCAATATATTCCCAAGGCAAAATCAATCCATAGATACCAATCAGGTGTTATCCATATCCAGATTCAAGCTGTGGGTATTTGGGCTACAACTGTAGGCCGCACACTCCTGGAGCGGTCAAACATTGTCCTGATCGAAGGTGACGCGATTGAGTTTCCGTTAGAAAGGTACACTCCGCTGTGTGAATTGCTCGATCACATAACAGGCGATCGATATCGGGTGGATATGACCAATGAGCCTATACGCCACGGAATTGCGGAAGATGTTGCGGCCTATATGGTTAATTTGTCATCTGACTCCATAATTTGAGTTTTTCTATTCCTCCATTAAATAAACAAGTCTGCTGACATGTTTGGTCATTCATCGGTAGAGAATGGCAGTGTCATCAAATGATGAATGTCATATCTTTGTGTTATGTCTAACAATTCGTTGGACAATGATCAAAAAGGGAATATTATTTGCCAACCGACCAGACGGTCTGGTGAATTTTTCAATGACACAGGATGATTGCCCAGCTTTACATTTTGTGACATTTGTTGGTTTTGGTTTTGTATATGGCTGTGCAACAATCCTTTGGCTGAAAAATGCCGAAGTTATGGTTGGGATACCGTCGATTTATCGCCCTCCCTCCTGTGTATCTGCACCGTCCTGTAGTGATGTCTTTTTTCCCCTCTCAGTGG
>JAJQJO010000277.1 GCA_021323495.1 Cellvibrio sp.
TTAGCTGGCTGCAACCATTTGCCAGATCCTGGAACTTCTTCCGCAGAGCAACTTTTGCGTGTGCCTTATATCAGCAGTGTGGATCATGTAAAGCGCGACGATTTTGTCTATTTGCCATCTGGTTATGCATCGCAACCGGATAAAAATTGGCCCGTCATTTTGTTTTTGCATGGCAATGGCGAACGCGGAAATGGCCTTGATGAGCTCGACTATGTTATTAGCCACGGCCCCCTTTATGAGGCCTGGATTCAAAAGAAAGATTTGCCTTTCATTATTATTTCCCCGCAACTCCATATGTTTACCATGGGCAATGTGCCTTACATCGCCAACCGTACCCGGGCGCAGATTCCCCAGCGTTTGGCTGAGGGTGTTCCAGCTTATGAGCCCACCTTTGCAACACCGCAGCCCATGAGTGCGGGCGAAGAAATAAAAGATATGTCGGCCGTACCTCCATTGCTACCGGTAGGCTGGGATCACGTAGAGCAGGATTTGTTGGGCATGATCAGCTACGTACAAAAAAACTATCGCACTGATCTGCGGCGGCTGTATCTCACCGGTTTAAGTTACGGTGGTTTTGGTACCTGGTTTATGGCGAGCAAACATTCCAATTTATTTGCTGCCGCCGTGCCGGTTGTCGGCTGGGGCCATCCTGATTTAATGGCACCTATCGCCAAAGCCAATTTGCCTGTCTGGGCATTTGCCGGTGGGCGCGATACTGCAGTGCAGAAAAAATTCTTTTACGCAGGCATTAATAAACTGGAAGAATCGGGTGATTCTGAAGTACGTTTCACCGTGCATGAAGATCGTGGCCACGATGCATGGAAGCGTATTTATGCGAGTAAAGATCTTTATGATTGGCTGCTTGCGCATCAAAAAAAATAATTGTCCACTGATTTATTCCAGCGTTGGCGCAAGCGGCGCTGGAATTATTCCCGATCAGCTTGTTTTTGATAGGGATGTTGACGCGGTTAATTTAAGCGACGCTGTAGACAAATATCATTTCTTTCAGTGTCGTTTTTTAATTGGTCGTAGCGGCGCTGGAATGTGAACCCTTCTGCGTAAATTCAATTTATTTATTATTGAAATCGTTTTCTAAAAAAAGAAATCGTTTTCAGTCTTCCAATATATTCCCGCCGGTATAGACACAAGTGTCACTGCCTATCTACCATGTATCCAGCACGACATAACAATACGTTTTCGTTACATTTTTGGCCCGTTATAAATCCATAACAATAATCAATTTTGCTTATCAGACACCTGCAAAAAGTTTTACCAATTTAACGCTATCACTTCATTTATTTATTTATTGAGATAAATCCGTATACGGAATGCTATCTATCTTTATTGCTTGCAAAAATTGCACTTGTTTTTTAAGTGATTGCAAGTTTTTCAGGGCTTGTTGAAAAATATTTTTTAGATTTTTCACGGCGTTTAGAGCGACAACCAATGAGAGGAAAAAAATAATGAAATATCAACCTGCCACACCAGGAGGCGTCAGGGTTCGCACCCACCTGGGCATAGGGCTAGCCGCCTTGCAACTGTTATTAGGGGCACAGGCGCTGGCGCAATCAGCGGACCGCGGCGCTACCCAAATGCCTTACACGCGCTATGAAGCGGATGTAGCAACGCTTTCAAATGCACAAATTTTACAAACCACTAACTTTGATATTTCCACCACCGCTTCAGAAGCGTCACAACAAAAGTTTGTTAATTTGCCGGGTACAGGCAGTTCTGTTGAATGGACTGTGAATACTCCAGGTAACGGCGTGACCATGCGTTTCACCATGCCTGACTCGAGCGATGGAAAAGGCCTGAATGGCGAGATAGATGTTTTTGTAAACGGTAACCTTGACCAAACAGTGCCCATAACCTCCAAATGGGCCTGGCAATATTTTGTCAATAAAGAGCCGGAAAACCATCCCCTGCCTTTTGCAAGTACTGATTACATTGCGATGCGTTTCGATGAAACCCATTTCCTGTTAAATACGGCGCTGAAAGCAGGCGATAAAATCCGTATCCAGAGCCGTAGTAGTGTTGCTACCGGGATTGATTTTATTGAAGTGGAACCCGTACCAGCTCCTCTGCCAAAACCAGCGGGTTATTTTTCTATCGCCGATTTTGGTGCGTCTCCGAATGATACCGTCTCTGATTTAAAAGCGTTTAATGATGCTGTGGCAGCGGCGGGTGCAGCGGGAACAGGTGTTTACTTGCCGCAAGGCAAATGGGATTTCGATAATAAGGTTGTTCTTGGAACCAGTAATATCGGCATCAAAGGTGCTGGTATGTGGTTCACCAATATTCATTATTCGAACCCGGCGCAATTTAGCGGAGGTATTCTTGCGCGGGTAAACGCCGTTGAAGTCTCTGATATTTATTTCAGTACCGCGAACACGCAGCGTATGTGTCGTGATATGGCTTGCCCGATCGGCGGTCCATATATGATTTACAAAGCATTTATGGGAACCTGGGGCAAAAATTCAAAGTTCACCCGCGTATGGGCTGAACACTTTGAAGTGGGAGCCTGGTTAGGTGGTTATGACGCGCCTTATCCGGTTGAATACACTGACGGCCTTGTTATTTCCCAGGCGCGTTTCCGTAACAACTACGCGGATGGAATTAATTTCTCGCAAGGTACGATGAACTCCGTTGTTGAACAAACCAACATCCGCAATAGCGGTGATGACGGTTTGGCGATGTGGCCATCCAACAGCCCTGCAGTGCCGGAAGAAGTGAATAATATTTTCCGTTACAACACGGTTGAACACGTGTTCCGCGCTGGTGGTGTTGCCATTTTCGGTGGCAAAAATCATCAAGTGCATAACATGTTGATCCGCGATTGTTTTGGCGGTTCTGCAATTCGTTTTACCAAGGAGTTTGACGTATACACGTTCAGCACTGAAGGCAAATACATCATCCGTGACATAGACATTTATAGCTGCGGTACGAGTTATGATTTGTGGCATCGGATGCGCGGTGCGATTGAATTCTTTACCCCGAGGGGTGCGAGGAATATGCAGTTTGAGAATATCTACATTAAAAATTCCCAACGCCATGCAGTACAACTTTTTGGTAATGAATTCAACAATATCAGCTTTAAAAATATCACCATTGACGGGACTGGCCGCGATGCAACTGTGCGCAGTATTCCAGCTAATGTTTGGGGCGGTGTTGGTTTGTACGGTGAGGCCAATTCGGGCGGTGTCAATTTCACGGATGTCTATATTGGCAATGTTGAAGACCAGAATATGGTCAACCAAAACACCGGTTTCAATTTGACCGCGAACTTCCTGCCTTTACCCACCGGATCTTCAAGCTCGGCCGTTGGTTTAAGCAGCAGCTCCGCCACTACCAGTAGTTCTACCACTAGTAGCCCGGATAGCCGCAGTTCTTCAAGCCCAAGCTCCAGGAGTTCGAATTCTTTGAGTTCAAGTTCTTCAAGCAGTTTAAGTAGCGTTGCTCCTGGTGGTGCGGTAACGATTACCAATCGCTGGAAAAATAGTTACTTGTGCGATGGCGGCGACACCGTGACCTACAGCGCAACCGCAACCGGTGCGGCCTGTCACTGGGTGCGTGAAAGTGTTGCGAACGGGTTTGTTGAAATTCGCAACCTCGCCACCGGCGACTATATGCACATCGAAAACATGACCGGAAGAGTGCAAGCCACAGCGCGTAACACCGGTTGGGGTAGTTCGAAATGGCAATTGGAAGATGTGGACGGGACTTTTGCGCGCATTAAAAACCAATGGCAACCTGCACATTATGTCCACGTTGAAAATCAGGTTGGCGCGGCTCAGCACGGTGGTATCGACGCGAGCTGGTGGAGTGCTCAATGGAAATTTGCGGCAGTAGACGGACCATCGTCCGTCTACTCATCCTCCGTCTTCTCCTCATCTTCCTCTGTAGCACCGGCGGGGAGTTATAACATCGTAAACCGTTGGTCAAAAGCTTATCTAAATGATGGCGGCACTAATGCAAACTACCTGGGCCAAAGTACCGGTACTTCCCATTGGATAGTGGAGCCCCTTGCTAACGGGATGGTAGAAATCCGCAATACTGCCACGGGTGAATACCTCAACATCGAAAGCAACAATGGTTCGGTCCAGGCAACGTCCCGTCAACCTTCATGGGATAGTTCGAAGTGGACTTTGGAAGAGACTGGCGATGGCTATGTGCGCATTCGCAACCGCTGGTTGACCGCGCAATTTATCCATGTCGAGAACCAAACCGGTTCTGTCCAAATCGGAAATATTTACGATGTATGGCAAAGCGCCCAATGGCAATTGGTGCCTGTTGGTGGGGTGCTATCGAGTGCAAGCAACTCAAGCTCCGCGATCCAGTCAAGTGTGAGTTCTTCCCGCTCTTCTTATTTATCGAGTAGTTCTTCAAGTATCAAACCGTCGAGCAGTTCGTTGTCTTCATCGACGTCGTCCAGCAGTTCGAGCTCGTCGGTTATTACCGGTTCATCATCCAGTTCAGTGGTGTCCAGTTCAGGTTCAAGTCGTGGTTATGCCCATCCCTGGACCGAATACCAACTGGAGCATGGGCGCTTGGGTGGTGGTGCAAAAGTGTTAGCGCCGAACCGTACCAAGTGGGATAAAAATATTATCCAGGCGGAAGCGATTGGCCGTAGCGCAGTGCAGTTAAATAGCACGGGCGATTCTGTGGCTATCACCAATACCAAGCCTGCTAATTCAGTGGTATTGCGTTACTCGATTCCGGATTCACCGGGCGGTGGTGGTATGGATGCTACCCTGGGTCTCTACGTCAATGGCGTCCGGGTGAAATCACTTGCGCTGACTTCGAAATATTCCTGGTCATACAAAGGTGGTTTGATTGGTGATCCAATCGTAGATACCCCGGCGGAACAGCCCCATACCTTCTTTGATGAAGTGGCGGTACTGACCGATCCAATCCCGGTGGGCGCTGAAGTGAAAATCCAGCGCGACTCCCAGGACACCGCGGCATTCTATGTGGTCGACCTGGTCGATCTGGAACAAGTTGCTCCACCACTGACCATGCCGCCAGGTTTTACCGATGTCACTACCCTGGGGATCATTCCTGATAGTGGTGTCGACTATGCCGATAAAATTTCTGCCGCCATGAACGGCGGTGCAAAACTCTGGTTCCCACCAGGCGAATATCTCGCGCAGAAATTAGCAACCGGTAATGCGGGTATGGATAACAAAGGTGCTGAAGTTCGTGGTGCCGGTATGTGGTACACCACTATCAAGGGTCCTAAATCGATATTCTTCTGTATCGGCCACGTGAAGTGTGTGTTTGGTGATTTCTCAATCCGTGGTGAATCAAAAGCCCGCGCGGAGGAAAGCCAGGGCGTACAAAAAGGTTTCGCCGGCCCGATGGGTAACGGATCGATTATCGAGAATGTGTGGATCGAACACGT
>JAJQJO010000278.1 GCA_021323495.1 Cellvibrio sp.
CGGGATCTGTTTGGGGCGCTTCGTCAAATGCAATACCAAAACGCCAACTCCAGGGACTAGCTGAATCGTGAGTAACTCCAAGCGCATAGCGCATAGTGTCCGCATATTGCAATTCCAGGGTGTTAATGGTGAGGTCATTATCGCTATTAATGACATCCACACTCTGAATGCTGCTCCACTCCGTCCAGGCGATATCGCCATGGATTTTCCAGGAATCGTTCAATTGATATGAACTACTTAGCGTAATAGTATCGGGTAAATGTAAACGCGCTTCCGCATTACCCGCAACAGCATTTAACGATCCTGCGCAAATAGTGCCGGTAGTGGGAGCTGGCGGTGCACCGGTAGGAAATCCTGCACCGGGACTGCAAAGTGCGTTCAATGAAAAACTCGCATCACCTTGCAAATCAAATTCGCCGCCTTGCCGCCATATCAAACCGAAGCTGGATTTTTCTGTCGGAGCATAATACAGACTTACATCCGCAGCGAAGCCATCGTCATCACCCTGGATTTTTGCGCTGCTGTCTGTGGCCGGTGATGGATTAATTCCCAATGTTGAATCGAACTGGCTTTCGAGCGTGACATCAGCACGCTGATAATTGACGCCTAACCCCAACGACAATGTATCGGTAAAAGAATAGGCAACTACCGCGTTGAAATTGACTACTTCCAACTCACTATGAGTGGCGAGATAACGACCATACCAATCGTCATCGTATTCACTGGCTAAACCATAGGGTGCATTAATACCAAAACCGATTGATGTGCTTTCAGACAGCGGATGCACATAATAAATATTCGGCACATAACCAATTTCATCAGTTTTGCCTGGCATACCATTCGTATTGGAGTTTTGGTTATTGAATTCTGCTTGCGTGAAAATTGCGTTAGCACCCAGCGTCAGGATTGGACTCTCCAATTCAACGATACCTGCCGGATTGAAAAAGACGCTACTGGCATCAGCGATATCAGACGCTGTTCCGGCAAATGCTTTCCCGAGTTGGGCCGGGCTTTGTTCCAGGATTTGAAACGAGGTTGCAGAAGTGGATACAGGCAGAAGGGCAATCGAAAGTGCTAATAGACTTGAGGAAATTAATTGGGAGCGTGGCGCGATAAAATGGGTAACCAAGGATTTTGTGGTGTGTGTTTTGATTGGCATACATCCCTCCAGGTTTTTGCGAGCTAGTCAATTAATTCTTGTTTAGTCTAGCGCGCAAAATCTGGAGGCGTATGTGCGTTACTCCGCAGAAGGCCTGCCCATCGATATTGGAATTCCGATGGTTAAAATATTATACCTGCTCCCGTGCAATAGCGCGGTAGGCGATATCCTTGCGATAGAACATGCCTTTCCAGCTAATTTGTCCCGCGAGTTTATAAGCACGTTGCTGCGCTTCCAATACGGTATTACCCAACGCAGTTGCGCAGAGTACGCGGCCGCCATTGGTTACCGTGTTGCCATCTTTTGTTGAGGTGCCTGCGTGAAAAATTTTCTCGCCCACAATTTCACTAGTGGGTAAACCAGAAATGACATCGCCCTTGTCATAAGCGTCTGGATAGCCGCCCGCAGCAAGTACAACGCCGACTGATGCGCGCGCATCCCAGGCAGCGGTGGTTTTATCCAAATCGCCTTTCAATGCGGCTACACAAAGTTCAACCAGATCGGATTGCAAACGCAGCATAATCGGTTGTGTTTCCGGATCACCAAAACGGCAGTTGTATTCGATCACTTTGGGATTGCCCGCTGGGTCGATCATCAGCCCGGCATACAAAAAGCCAACGTAAGTATTGCCTTCTGCTGCCATACCGTTAACGGTGGGGTAAATAATCTCTTTCATTACGCGGTCATGTACGGCTTTGGTTACAACAGGGGCGGGAGAGTATGCGCCCATGCCACCGGTGTTGGGGCCAGTGTCGCCATCGCCAACACGCTTGTGATCCTGGCTGGTCGCCATGGGCAGCACATTTTTACCATCAACCATCACAATAAAACTGGCTTCTTCCCCAGCGAGAAATTCTTCAATTACCACGCGGCAACCGGCGTCACCAAATGCATTGCCTGACAGCATATCGCGCACAGCATCTTCGGCTTGCTGCAAGGTTTCTGCAACGATTACACCTTTACCTGCGGCAAGGCCATCGGCCTTGATAACGATAGGCGCACCTTTTTCACGCAGATAGGCAAGTGCAGGTTCCACTTCGATAAAGTTCTGGTAATCCGCAGTAGGGATTTTATGGCGTGCAAGAAAATCTTTGGTAAAGGCTTTGGAGCCTTCAAGTTGTGCAGCGCCTTTACTTGGGCCGAAGCACAATAAATTGCGGGTTTGAAAATAATCCACCACACCGGCAACCAACGGAACTTCCGGGCCAACAATAGTTAAGCCGACGTTATTATTTTCAGCAAAATTTGCCAGGGCTTCAAAATGTAATACGTCGATCGCAACGTTTTCCAGTTTGGGCTCCAACGCTGTACCAGCATTGCCTGGCGCAACAAATACTTTTTCTACTTGCTCGCTTTGTGCTGCTTTCCATGCAAGTGCATGTTCGCGGCCGCCGCTGCCAATGATTAATACATTCATAAAATTAATATCTTATTGAGGCGTTTAAGTAGGGTTGGGGCGAGCCGGGTAGGCTGAGGGACGAACCCCAACATGACTGTGTTTTCATATCTGTTGGGGCTCGCAGGCTCACCGCCAACCTACATTAGCGCGAATAAATAAACGCAATTATTAGTGACGGAAATGACGCATGCCGGTAAACACCATCGCCATGCCGTGTTCATTGGCAGCGGCGATAACTTCTTCATCGCGCATTGAACCGCCTGGTTGAATGACTGCTGCAATGCCAACTTTCGCGGCGTTATCAATACCATCACGGAACGGAAAGAAAGCGTCTGAAGCCATTACCGAACCGGCAACTTGTAAGCCGGCGTGTTCAGCTTTAATGGCGGCGATACGTGCAGAATTCACGCGGCTCATTTGGCCCGCACCAACACCGATGGTGTGTTTGTTTTTTGCGTAAATAATGGCATTGGATTTTACAAACTTGGCGACTTTCCAGGCGAACAATAAATCCTGGATCTCGGCTGCGCTGGGTGCGCGCCGGGTGACAATTTTTAAATCACTTTCGGTGATGATCCCGTCATCGCGCTCTTGCACCAGCAGGCCACCATTGACGCGTTTGTAGTCTAAACCTTTTACGCGCCCTGTGCTCCATTCGCCCGTGGCCAGCAGGCGTACATTTTGTTTTGCTTTTACAATTTCAATGGCTTCTGCTGAAACGCTTGGTGCAATAATCACTTCTACAAACTGACGTTCAACAATGGCTTTAGCTGTTTCAGCATCTAATTCGCGATTGAATGCAATGATGCCGCCGAATGCTGATTCACTATCAGTAGAGTACGCCAGGTCGTAGGCGTGTTTAATCGATTCTGCAACTGCAACACCACAGGGGTTTGCGTGTTTAACAATGACGCATGCGGGTTCACTAAATGATTTTACGGTTTCCAATGCCGCGTCTGTATCGGCGACATTGTTGTAAGAAAGCTCTTTGCCTTGTAATTGTTTGGCAGATGCTATGCCCACTTCTTGCGGATTTCTTTCAACATAGAAAGCGGCTTTTTGGTGTGGGTTTTCACCGTAACGCATTTCCTGGGCTTTGATAAATTGGGCGTTAAATGTGCGTGGGAAATCGGCGCTGCCACCTTCGACCATACGACCAAAATAATTGGCGATAGCACCATCGTAAGCGGCGGTATGTTCGTAAGCTTTAATCGCCAAATTGAAACGGGTTTTTAAAGAGGTACTGCCGTTGTTGGCTTGCATTTCCGCAAGGATGATCGTGTAGTCAGATGCGTTAACAACGATGTTTACATGCGCATGGTTTTTTGCAGCGGCGCGAACCATAGTTGGGCCACCGATATCGATATTTTCTACCGCGTCTTCCAATGAACAATCTTTATTGGCGACGGTTTTTTCAAATGGATAAAGGTTTACTACAACCATGTCAATCGCATTGATGCCGTGTTGTACCATCACACCTTCATCAATACCGCGGCGGCCCAAAATCCCGCCATGTACTTTCGGGTGCAGGGTCTTTACGCGGCCGTCCATCATTTCCGGGAAGCCGGTGTAGTCAGAGACTTCAATTGCGGGGATCTTGTTGTCGGTCAGCAATTTAAAAGTGCCACCAGTTGATAAAATTTCTACGCCTTGGGCGTGCAGGGCTTGGGCAAATTCGACAATGCCGGTTTTATCAGACACGCTAATTAATGCGCGTTTTACTGCAACAAGATCGGAAGTGTTAGACATACGCAGTTCCCATGTAAGTGAAAAATCAAACTGTTAAAAAGCAAAAGGGGTGGAAATAATTACCACCCCTTTTTGATTGCCATGCGGCGCTGGAAAAATTACAGCAGGCCGTATTGCTTTAATTTTTTACGCAGTGTGCCACGGTTCAAGCCCAACACTTGTGCAGCGCGGGTTTGGTTATGACGGGTATATTTCAATACGATTTCAAGCATAGGTGCTTCTACTTCAGCTTGGACCATTTCGTAAACGTTGCTAACGTCCTGGCCATCGAGATGTTTGAAATAATTCTCCATGGCCTGCTCGACGCAGCCGCGCAGCGATTGAGCTTGTACTGATTGGTTGGGGTTTGCAGCTTGTACTGGGGTTGATTCAGCAAAGAAAGTTGCGGTATTCATGCGGCTTTTTCCTCTTTCGTAAGCAGCTGTTCAAAGAAATTTTGAATGCTGGTTTGTTGTTCTTCTGCGGTATCTATAGCGTTAAAGGTTTTGCGAAAAACTTCGCTGCCAGGAACCGTTTGCAAGTACCAACCCGCATGTTTGCGAGCGATACGCGGACCCATAAACTCACCATAAAAACGGTATAGCTCACGCAGATGGGTGCATAAAATGTCCCTGACTTCGATCAGGGACGGTTCGGGTAATTGCTCACCGGTACGCAGGTAATGCGCAATTTCCCGGAAGATCCAGGGGCGGCCTTGGGCGGCCCGTCCAATCATCACTGCGGCGGCACCCGTGTGATCCAACACGGCTTTGGCTTTGTGCGGTGAATCTATATCGCCATTGGCAAACACGGGAATTTTCACCGCGTCCACTACACTGGCGATGGTGTCGTATTCGGCGTTGCCCAAAAAGGCATCAGCGCGAGTGCGACCGTGAAGTGCCAAGGCTTGTATGCCGGCATCTTCAGCGATGCGTGCAATACGCACAGCATTGCGTTCTTCATTGCTCCAGCCAGTACGAAATTTCAGGGTAACGGGAATGTCCACTGAATTGACCACTGCCTGCAATATCTCTGTTACAAGCTGCTCATCTTTCAAGAGTGCAGAACCGGCGGCTTTTTTACATACTTTTTTAGCGGGGCAACCCA
>JAJQJO010000279.1 GCA_021323495.1 Cellvibrio sp.
ATTGACGTAAAAACCGAGCTTGCAAAGGGCTCAGAATTTACTCTTTGTTTTTTTGCAACCCAGATCGCCCATGAGGATGACGATACAGCAAAAACCAAGGATGAACTGGCAGAAAGACGCGCAGCCTATCAAGTAGAAAAAAGAAATAGCCAATGAGCTAGCCTATTTGAATACTCCTATTGGCGTATTTTGGCGACTGCCCGGATGTTAAAGCGACATCCGGACAATTAAATGGCACTGATTCCCATCTGAACCCGTAGAGCTTCCTCAACTTCTGCATTTTGGTTACCCTCCCCCGCCTAAATTAGCTACAATAACGTGCATCTACCTATAAGGCCTGCTTAATGCGGGCCACTAGACATTTACTTTTTTCGGGATCCCAGCGTGAAATCAAAAATTCCTCTTTGTTTTTATCCAACACAGATTGTGTTCGTCGATGACAACCCCGAGTTTTTGGATGCGCTTTCAATAGCATTCTCCAAGCAGTTCAATGTGCAGTCATTTTCCGATACAGATTCAGCCCTAAACTATATCAACGAATACCAACGTGAAGCCGACCTGATAGCCAATGACGAAAAACCCAAGCCCCAAGGTGATTCGGATGCATGGGTAAAGCGAGTCCTTACGCATCAAAATACAAAGCGTTTTGATGAACAGAGGGTCAAAGAGGTATCGGTACTAGTCGTTGATTATTCAATGCCCAACATGAACGGTATTGAATTTTGCGAAAAAATTAAAAATTTATCTATCAAAAAAATTCTGTTAACGGGTTATGCAACTCCCGCAGATGCGATTAGCGCATTCAACAACAACATTATTCATTATTATCTGAAGAAAAATGATGAAAATATGCTTCAAGATTTGGAAGTGGCGATTCACCAATTGCAACATGCTTATTTTACGGAATTATCCAGTAGTCTCAAGGCAGGAGCCATCGACAGCGGAACTCCTTTTTTTGCAGATCCACAACTCGCTGATTATTTTCAGCAAGCATGCGAAGACCTGGAAGTAATCGAGTATTACTATCTCACCAACCCGTCACGGTTTGCATTGCGCACCCGCTCTGGAAACAATTTTTCTTGCGTTATATACACCGAAGAAGACATGGCAGAGCACTTACAAATTTTGCAGGAAGAAGGAGCCCCTGAAACACTTTATGCGGCAATAGAATCTCGCAAATTTGTTCCACTTTTTCAAACGGCAGATGGGTTTTATGAACCTGGAATCGCAAATGCTATGGCAAACATTTATCCCGCTACCCATATTTCAGGCGTGGTAAATTACTATTGTGCTACCGTGCCCGATACGGCAAACAAAGCAGATCCTGCGATCAAGATGCCTACAGGCATATTGCATTAGCGGTTAGAGATCCCTCTCTATTACCCATGCCTGGATTACGCGTAATCCCTGAATAATTTACGGAAGGTACTTGGCGATAAACCCGTCCAGCGCTTAAATGCGTTGGTAAAGCTTGTTCTATCTGAAAAGTCCAATGCTCGTGACACAAGATCCACGCTCAATTGATCATCAATTAAATATTTGATCGCATAATGAAACCGAAGATCATCGCGTAATTGGGCAAAATTGGTATTTTGACCCTGCAAGCGACGCTGCAGTGTACGTTTCGTCAAATTTAAATCCGATGCGACTTGCTCTATCGACAAATTGGTGTGCCCCACTCGCAGATGTAAAGCATTAATAACTCGCGCAGACACCCCATCACAATGGGGGATTCTTGCAAGGGAGAGGTATTCTTCATAGGTACGAATGTATGGCTGGCCCAATTCACCATCAATTGGGTTATTGGCATTGTAGTTACGCTGTAGCTGAATCATTTAAGCGACTCCTTACGTCATTAAGCACATTAAAAAAATTGGCAATCCTTACAATGAGCACCAAGACGACCCTAATGGCACCCATTGCTCTTGGTTCGAACATAACATAATCATTTTTACTCAGTCTGTACACACTTAAAACGCTCTGGATAACTGCCAAATGCGATAAAGGTCACGTCCGCATTGGAACAACAACCAGAGCCCTACCCCGAACAATCCGGCGGTAATAACTTTGTTCGCTAAATCAATCGAAACAATACGCCCATCAGTAATAACGCCGGATTCGGCGATGATTGCGGACAAGCGGCTCATACAAAGCAACAAAATTGCCACCACAAGATTCAAAACTGCGCTAACCGTCAACTTGGACCTGGTCCAAAACGAAAATCGCAGATTCCACATATTAAAAAGCAGTGAAAAACCAACAACAGCTGCCAGCCAAGGTATCCAGGGTTTTGACGAAGCAGCAAACCCGATAGTGAGGCTTGCCATTACCTCATCTGGCATAAAAAGTGGGTAATGCAATAACAAAAATAAAAAAAGATTGGATGAAAATTCTATAGCTTGTTCGCCGGTACCTATCCGCTGCCAATTATGGATGACGGGAGGCAGCTGCTCAGGTATCCAGTGTTGGTAAGGCTTAAAAAGAGGATCTCCTCCCGGCGGGTTACTAAGAACGTAAAACACTCCTGTCACCAGGGCGAACATCAACAATGCCTTCACCACCAAACCGGAAAGTAAAGCTGCTATCGCCAGATGCCCGGAATTGAGAAATACCACACCGAACCTGATTGACTCCAGCACAAACACGAAAATGACACCGTAACCCAACACCTGCCTGTAAAATGGAAACAATTCAGCTGTGACCAATTGCTGTGCCGGTAAAAAACTATTGGCAATCTGCTGCGGATGCCCCAATTCTTTTAATACCGCTGACACGTCCTGCTCAGTTACCGCCCAACCCCGCTGTTCAGCCAGATTTTCAAGCTTGTCGAGAATGTTGGCCCGCAGTTCTCGAGTAATTTCATCGCGGCGGCGAGCTGGTAAATAGAAAGACACAGCACTCATATACCGATCAATTAGTTTCACGTCCCACCCCCAAAATCGCTCCTACACAGCTATTCAGTTGTTGCCACTCACCGCTCAAACTAGCCAATAACAATGACCCTTCTTCAGATAAACGGTAATAACGACGCTCGCGCCCTTCACTCTGCCGCCATTCACTAATCAACAGCCCTTGATCGGCAAGCCGCCGAACTAGCGGATAAAGGGTACCTTCATCTATATCAACACCCGCGTCCTGTAACTGTTTTCGTAGTGAATAACCATAATGCGACTGACGCAGCGATCCAAGCACCGCCAATACCAAAATTCCCCGCCGCAACTCCTGCCGTAACTTCTCCAAATTCTCCCCTCCACATATGCTCTCACCGATACTGTGCAACACACAGCAAATACTATGTGATACACAGTAAAAATTGCAAGGAGTTAGTACAAATTTTTAGCGCCCGAACAGGCTTTGAGAAAAATCATTGTTCTCCAATTGGCATTAATACCGGAACAAATAACCAGTTGGTAAGCCTATCCATCGACATCGATGTTTGATGGATGGTTGAGCTTGGTTGGTGTGGGCCGCACACGCAATCTTTCAGCACGATAAATGAGCCCCAGCTTGAATTTCGGATAAACCCCACCCTTAAAGGTGGGGTTTGTTTTTTTTGAAGATATAGACTGTATTAATGGGCTGTTTGGTCGGGCCTTGCCATTGCATTCAAAAATCGGGCAATTCCTCAAGCGTGATGACATTGTCGTGGTTATATACCTTGGTTTTATGGATGTTGGTATTGTAGTACTCGCCCGTCCAGTAGTTATCTTTATGAGAAAAGCCTTCTCCTTCGGCTACATGGCCATCATTCCACACCATAAACCATAACCACCAGGCGCCGTCTGTCGCAATTTTGTCCGGGTCAGGGATGTAACTATTCTCGCTCAGTGCCACCATTTTCTTTTCGAACGAATATTTACGTGCCTGGGTATAGATTCCAATTTGCGACTTATAAGTTTTGTTATCGGAACTGTCATAAATATCATGGCTGACGATATCTGCATATTCGTCCCCGGGATACCAAGCTGCGTTTTGTCCATTCCACACCCATAACAGATTGTGAAGGCCATGATGATTAGTTAATCGGTCATACATGTGGCGCCATAACAAGATCTGGGCAAAGGATTGAGGTACGCCGTCAGCGCGCATGCGGCCCCACCAAAACCAACCATCGCCGTTATTGCCCGAGGCTTCGTGCAGCGGACGCCAGAGCACACTGACGCCAGCATCGCTGAGCTTCTTCAGCTCGATAGCAATCAGATCAATGCCAGCGTCAATCTGGGCATATGCCGCGCTACCGGCATCCAATATTCCATCTTTTACCGGGATCTGGAAGTTGGTGTCTTTGGTATAGAATTCAGCATCATTGACACCGGGAGTATTAAGTAAAGCCGGATCGCGCCAATGCCATGCAAAAGCCACCAATCCACCTTTTTTAGCATACTCGATCGCTTCTTCCGTTTGTTTGAGCCCCTCAGTCCAAGTAGCAGTCATACCGTAATTCATGAAGTCGTAACCCATGATGGCAGGATATCTTCCTGTGTCTGTATGAACTCGCTCGGCCATATCGATTGAATCTTTCCACGTCAAATCCTGCTGCCCCGATAGGGTTTTTTGTCCCTGGATACTCCTCAAGTAAGAGTAAATAGCCTGGGTTTTTACATCCGCATCGGGATCGACCGGAACCATCCGAGTTGCCTGGGCCGGGATAGAGGTGCGATTGGCTGGGCAAAATTTCTTCGCTATGCAATATCGGTTGTTTTCAAAACCCCAACTGCCATCGTCCGTGCCGCAGAAATCCCATTGCATGCCATCCACCAAGCATTTTCCTTGTGTCGCGCTGCTCGACGAGGATGCCAGCACAGAAGAGCTGCTTGAGCTGGATGGCGCACTTGAGGCAGGAGCAACACTTGATGCCGGTTTGGAGGGCGCGGGCGATCCACCGCCCCCTCCTCCTCCGCAAGCAGTTAATAGCAACGTAATGCCAAGGCAAACTGCACCCTTTATCAAATTGGCTGGACTCTTCATCAGGACTCCGATTTTTATCATTTTAATTTATGTTAATGACCGATGTAACCGGTTACCTAATTGAGTATACAGGCGCCAGATACTTTCAGATAGCCCGATTAGAGCTTAACCATTAAAAAACTGTTTTCGACCTCATGGGTAGCGAATGAAACCAGGAGGTGTAAATTCCCTGCCCTTCAAATGCAGTCTTTCCTGCTCTCGGGTGATTTGGCCTCAAGCACCATCTCATGTAGAATGCGCGCCTCGCTTTTTTCTGCCTGTTTCAGGCCTAAACCCAGACTAATTTGTGCATCATCATGGAAATTAACCCCTTATTACTTGCCCTCAAAGACCTGACCGAACGCACCAATGTGCTAAGGGGGTATCTTTGACTACGATCTT
>JAJQJO010000280.1 GCA_021323495.1 Cellvibrio sp.
GCAAAACAAGGCGAGCAGACCTATGTGATTTCTACCGCGTTAAAGCCGGGCGACCACAGTCTGGAAATGTATAAGCGTACCGAAGGCGAAGAGGGCGCAACGAAATTTAAAGGTTTGGTGCTGGATGCTGATGCAAAACTGCTTGCACCACCTGCACGGCCGACTCGCCGGATGGAAATCTATGGTGATTCGATTACTTCCGGCGCCGGTAATGAAGGTGCCGACAATGGTGCGGATCATCTGCTGACCGAAAAAAATAATTACTGGGCCTATGGTGCGATTACGGCGCGTAACCTCAATGCGGAATTGCATACGATTTCGCAAAGTGGAATCGGCATTATGATCAGCTGGTTTCCGTTTATCATGCCGCAGTTTTATGACCAATTAAGTGCGGTAGGCAATAATAACAGCCAATGGGATTTTACCCGGTGGACACCGGATGTAGTGGTCATTAATTTATTGCAGAACGACAGTTGGTTGATCGACCGTGAAAAACGCCTGCAGCCTACACCAAACGATGCTCAGCGCGTGCAGGCCTATATTGATTTTGTACGCAGTATTCGCGTTAAATATCCTGATGTACCCATTATTTGCGCACTTGGCAGCATGGATGCCACAGCAAATTCAAAATGGCCTGGTTATGTTACGGCTGCGGTGGAGCGCATGAGAAAAGAAAATAATGATAAAAACCTGGATACGATTTTCTTTGAATACACCGGTTACGGTCAACACCCACGCGTTGCGCAACATAAAGCCAATGCGGAGAAGTTAACAGCGTTTATCAAAAAGAAAATGAAGTGGTAAGAGGAAGGTAGATACAAAATTTGATAAAAAATGGGCGACTAATTAGTCGCCCATTTTTTCTAGCGCTTCAAATCCATCAACCGGAAGTAAGCGGGTTTTGGTGCATGTTGACGGTCAAACAGCAATGGATAATTGGTTCTGCCTTTAATGGGAAAATCATTCAACCAGCTGGCATCATCGCTTACTCCCCAGAAGGTGACACGGTCAACTTTGTCGCGGTGTTTGATCAGGATCTTGAATAACGATTCATAAGCCTTCGCCAGTTTTGTCTCGACTTTTTTCGGCAGACCTTTGGTGTAAGGATCACGCTCGGGTTTGTATTCGAAACGGGTTGAGATCTCGGCTACCGGCAGGTTCCATACGGATGGCAATACATCAATATCCAATTCAGTGAGATGGATTTTTAAACCCAATGCGGAATAGGCGAGGATGCTGTCTTCAAAGTCCTGCAAATTGGTTTGCAATCCGATATGCGCTTGCATACCCAAGCCATGGATGGGGGTGCCGCGCTGCTGCAGGCGTTTGATCATATCAATGGTTGCCTGGCGTTTTTCAGGGCGTTCGTTGTTATAGTCGTTGTACATCAGGTGCGCTTTGGGATCGACCTCGTGGGCGAGGTTAAATGCGTTGACCAGGAAATCATCGCCCATGATTTTATACCAATGGCTGTCACGCATTTTATTGTCATCGCCAACGGCTTCATTCACTACATCCCATGCGGCCAATTTGCCCTTGTAGCGCTCCACAATTGTGGTGATATGGGCTTTTTGTTTTTTCTCCAACTCCGCTTTGGAAATGTAATTGCCATCTTGATTTTTGAAAACACTATCGGGAATCTGGCTATGCCATCCCAAGGTATGGCCCACCATATGCAAATTGTGCTTGCTACCAAATTCAACAAAGGCATCGGCGTCTTGCCATTTCCAGCTACCGTTCTCATTGTATAGCTCACCCCATTTCATGCAGTTTTCAGGAGTGATGGAATTGAATTCTTTATTAACCAATGCCATTAATTTGGGGTCTTGTTGTTTGATAATTGTTGCGCTCAATGCGGCGCCAATTAAAAAGTCGTCTTTGTAGGCCTCTTTTAAACCGGTGGCAGCACTGGCCTTGGCAGCGGCTTGTGCTTTGAGGGTGGCCGCTAATGTTGCGGTGGCACCAGTCATTGCCAGTAATTGTCGGCGTGAAATATTCATAATGGCTCCTAAGTAAATAATGACGTTATAGTTTTTAGAGAATAGTCGCTATGGCAGGGTTTGTGGATCAAACCAGAGTTCTTTGCGGTCTATCGGGGTTTCTTTGGACAATAATGGATTGTCCAATTTAAAGACTTTGCGACTTTTCATATTGGCTTTCTGCATGACATCCTGAATCGCTTTATCACCATAAAATACTTTGTCGAATTCACCGTTGGCGATCGCGCGTTCAAAACCGGTTTCCAGATCTTTAGCCAGGGCTTGATTGCCAGGCGAAACAAACAAATAGAATGGCATTTGATAATAGACCATTAAATTCTTCTCAACCGCTAACTCCATTGTGGGGCGCGCGTCAAGTTCGCTAAAAGGTTCATGCACCCCGCGCGGAAACCCATCAAAGCGGCCGCCTTCCACCATATAAAATAAACTCGGGTATTTATTGGTCTTGATCACTTTAAAACCATTGGCTTCCAGAATGCGCCCATCGGCCCAGGTACGGCCCTGGCCGATAGTGAGTTTTTTCAAATCATCCATGGTGTGGACCTTATCGAATCTGGCTTGATTATTTTTATTGATGATAAAAATGCGATAGCCCAACAATCCTTTGAATAAAGGAATACGAATCGGGCGTAACTGGGATTCAATCTGCGCATCGGAAGAGGCCCAGCACAAATCGAGCAACCCCCCGGAACGTACTTCCTCATTCACGCGCGCCTGGGTGAGGTCTTCCTTGATCACCTCTACCTGGTAATCAGGATTGTCACTGTGTGCAATCGCGAGTTTGAGCATTTTGATCGAATAAGCGGCGTTGGGGTCACTGAAATCATTTACGCGGATGGTTTTGTTGGCACAGAATGCCTGGCTACTGATCAAGGCAAAAAGGCATAAGCTGACGATTTTTATCATTTTTAACTAACCGTAAAGAACAATAATGTTTGTTATTAGCGAAACGAAGCGCCGGGTCCTCCTTTACATTTATTGAATGTGTATTCTTGTATGCCAGTGATATATTTGCAATGACTATAAGATAGCAGGTGCTTGATAATAATCCATGTGGAGTTGAGTGTGCATAGATCATTTTTTTACAGATTATCGATTTTGTTGGCATTTTGGTTTGGTATGGCTATGCCAATTGCCCAAGCTGAAGATGGTTATGACACATGGTTACGCTATCCACCGGTGGCGGAGCAGAAATTATTAAAGGCCTATCAAAAACAACTAGCGCAGATTGTAGTGGAAGGGGAATCGCCCACTATGGCTGCGGCCAAAGCCGAGTTGCAACGCGGGTTGAGTGGTTTATTAGCCAAACCGATTGCAAGCGGTGAAAGCAAGTTATCCAAACATGCATTAGTGATAGGAACTCCTGCAAACTCCCCGTTAATTGCGTCACTGAACTTAACCAACCGGCTTGCCGCGCTGGGCAGTGAAGGCTATCTGCTGGAAAGTACGCGTATTAATAAACGCGAGGTCATCATCATTGCCGCTAATTCCGATGTGGGTGTGCTCTACGGCAGTTTTCATTTTTTGCGTTTACTCCAGACACAGCAATCGCTCGACAAACTTTCCATCGCCAGTGCACCGAAATTACAACACCGCGTAGTGAACCATTGGGATAATTTAAATCGTCTGGTTGAACGCGGTTATGCTGGTTTATCGCTCTGGGATTGGGGCACATTGCCGGAGCATAAATCCCAACGCTATAAAGATTACGCCCGCATTAATGCATCGCTCGGTATTAACGGTACTGTGATAAATAATGTGAATTCCGACCCGCGTGTTTTAAGTGATCAATTCCTGCAAAAAATTGCCGGACTGGCCGATGCGTTTCGCCCTTACGGCATCAAGCTGTATTTATCGATCAACTACAATTCACCGCGTGCGTTCGGCGATCTGGATACTGCCGATCCACTCGACCCACGCGTACAACAATGGTGGAAAGAGCGCACGGAAAAAGTGTATCAATACATTCCCGATTTTGGTGGCTATCTGGTAAAAGCCAATTCCGAAGGCCAACCCGGCCCGCAGGACTACAAACGCAATCACGCCGATGGTGCGAATATGCTCGCGGCTGCGTTAAAGCCTTACGGTGGGGTGGTGTTTTGGCGTGCGTTTGTTTACAGCCCGGATATTGGTGACCGCTTTCGCGGCTCGTACGATGAATTCAAACCGCTCGATGGAAAATTTGCCGATAACGTCATCCTGCAAGTTAAAAACGGCCCTATCGATTTCCAACCACGCGAACCTTATTCCCCATTATTTTCCGCGATGGAAAAAACCAACATGATGATGGAATTCCAGGTCACGCAAGAATATTTTGGTTTCGCGACCCATCTCGCGTACCAAGGCCCTTTATTTGAAGAATCGCTGCGCACTGAAACCTATGCAAAAGGCGAGGGTTCAACCATCGGCAACATTCTCCAAGGCAAAACATTTAACAGCAAACGCACGGGCATGGCGGCGGTAATTAACCCAGGCACTGACCGCAATTGGACTGGGCATCCATTCGTACAATCCAGCTGGTATGCGTTCGGGCGTATGGCGTGGGATCATGATATTTCTGCCGAAGCGGCAGCGGAAGAATGGTTGCGCATGACCTTTTCGAACGATAAAAAATTTATCGATCCCGTTAAAAATATGATGATGGCCTCCCGTGAAGCAGGCGTGAACTATCGCTCGCCACTTGGGTTGACTCACCTGTATTCGCAAGGCGACCACTATGGCCCTGCGCCCTGGACTGCGAATTTGGAGCGCCCCGATTGGACAGCAATTTATTATCACCGCGCCGAAAAAGACGGTATCGGTTTTGACCGCACTAAAACCGGCTCTAATGCAATCGCACAATATCCTTCAGTCTTGGCAAAACAATACGGCGATCTGAGTGCGGTGCCGGAGGATTTAATGCTCTGGTTCCACCATGTGAGCTGGGATCACAAAATGAAATCCGGCCGCACCTTATGGGATGAATTGGTCCATAAATATTATGAGGGTGTTGATCAGGTGCGCAGCATGCAGCGCGAGTGGGATAAGTTGGAGGGCTATATCGATGCTGAGCGTTTTGGGCAAGTCAAAGCACTCTTGATCGTACAAGAACGCGATGCCGTTATCTGGCGCGATTCTTGTGTGCTTTATTTCCAAACTTTTTCCGGTAAAGCAATTAGTGCGGGCTATGAAAAACCCAAGCATGATCTGGAATATTACAAAGCACTGGCACGCACGCGTTATGTGCCTGAGCCTTGGCATCCGGCGAGTTCGAGCCGTGTGTTGAAGTGATAGTTTCCCGTCCCATAGCGACAAAATCCTCCTAAAGGCGACATTA
>JAJQJO010000281.1 GCA_021323495.1 Cellvibrio sp.
CGGCGGTGTACCCAGAGATATTGATCCGGTGCCTGACGCACCGCATCTTCGATCAATTTGTTGATCCGGGTCGCGTCTACCACATCATCGCCGCTCGGGAAATTCTCCAGCGGCGGCTGGATTTCCAAACGGTAATTTCCGTGCGGTTCGCGGAAACAAAAAAATGGAATCACCACGCAGCCGGAAATTTTGGCAATGCGCGACGTGGCTATTACAGTCGCCGCCTGGACTCCAAAAAACGGTGCAAACACACTGTGGTCGCGGCCGTAATCCTGATCCGGTGCATACCAGACAATATGTCCTTTGCGCAGGTTCTTGATCAATTGGCGGGTGTCATCGCGGTGGATCGCGTTGCCATTCACCCGGCCGCGCGCCTTGGCGATCGCATGGGACATCAACGGATTAGGATCCGGGCGATAGAGCACATCGGCAGCTATGTGGTAAGCCATAATGCGCCCGCTGATATCGATAGTCGTCAAATGGCTACCGCACAGGAGTATGCCCTTGCCTTCCGCCTGCGCTTTTTCAATATGCTCCAGACCGCTGATGCTATAGCGGTTGCGCATTTTATTTGTCTGGCCCCAGAGGCCCATGGCAGTTTCGGCAATACTCAAACCGCAGGACATGATCACCCCGCGCACCATTTTCGCCTGTGCCTGAGCGCCCAGCTCGGGGAAACACAGCGCAATATTGACTTCGGCATAGCGCTTGCGCGAATGTGCCAACCAATAGAGCAACTGCCCTAAAATGCGTCCAATCGCTTGGTTTACCGGCACTGGCAACTGGGCGATCAACCAGAAAAAACCCAGTACCAGCCAAGTCGGCCAAAAACGGGGTTTTAGGAAACTGCGGTGAAAAGGGGGAGGCTTTAATGTATCCAACGGGGCTTCTCTTTCGGATGGGACAATGATTTGTCGATGGGCCGGGCCGCGATTATAGCAACCTCGTTCACAAGAGTCCTGCACACACCGGTACGCAGCGCAATCCGGGCGATTACCATCGGTCAGGCTTTGCTCTTGTAGGCGTGTAATATGCCAATTGGGTCGCGATTAACATCGGTGCAATGTTTATCATGCGCGCACTAATCCAATCACTCATTTAAGGAGGCGAATCAGTAATGACCCAGGTTGGCGAAGGTATGGCGATGGCTGTGGGTGATCAAACCAACACCGTGGATTGTGTCTGGAAAGATTGTAAAAAGAACCACGCGAAGTCAGTTAACTATCCCAAGGGAGGCACGGTCAAGCGCAATGGCACCTATGAAACAAATTGGGTCAGCGCCGGCCTTGAACCCTGGATGTTAAAAGGGCCGGGCAACAATAGTAAATCGTCATTGGCGGAGTACCGCACCGAAACACCGGCAGCAGCTTACGCCGTAACGGCGGCGGCGCTAAATTATCCGGAATACCACACCCAGAAACACCATTTGTTATCGGTGAATTTTTTTGACGGTGTAAAAAAACTTGCACACAACGCCGAGCTGGTTGGTTACGACGTTAACCATAAAAATAACGGCATTTGCCTCCCCAGCTATGTCATTGATATTGTCCAGCACGATTTGCAATGCCATCGCGGCAGCCACCCCAAGGCGCTGTATAACGATAAAGTCAAAGCGTTGCTCACCAACCTTGAATTGCGCTGTATTAAATATTGCGAGATGGAAAACGAAGGCGGCGTAGATAACCAGAAGCAGTTAATCAACGACCTCAATGCGCTTTCCCAACGGGTTGCCAGTAAAATTACCACCTGGAAATGGCTGTTGCGCTCTAATGCATTAGCCGAGCGGATATCCAGTCAGGCGCGCTATCAGAGTTTATAACCGGAGTAGTTATGTATTGGGTAATGATGAGTGAAAGATCCAATGAATATGAGTTATCGATCGATGGCACGCCGCCGTTGATCGAACAACATGACTGGCGTTTTGATTGTGGCGTGAAGCAGCCCGCGCCGCTCCCGGTAATTGACGTACCTTTTGAAATTCAACCCGATGAACGCATGGTTGATAATATTCCTGCCTATGGTTGTCGCGGACTTTTGATCAACGACCGGGTAAAAGCCGTATTTGACGGATTGAAAATAGACAACATCCAGTATTACAGCGCACGCCTGGTAAACCAGGATACCGGGCAAATCCTGTCGCCTTACTGGATAGCCAATATCCTTGGCAAGATCGCGTGCGTGGATCACAGCCAATCTGACCTCGACTATTATGATGATGGCAAAATCCGCTTTATTGACAAGCTGGCATTAACACCCATGCCTGGAAGCAAGCATGCGCGTATCTTTCGGTTGGCAGAATTTTTACCGGTTATGATCGTCAGCGATGTGTTGAAAAATGCATTAACCGAACAAAAAATAACCGGATTTACTTTTTACAAGCCGGAGGATTTTTCGCTATAAATGTGCATGGATCCGGCCGTCGGACCAAGGCAACCGGCACCGGGGAAAAAGCCCATTGCCGCTTATTCTTCGCTTTTTCCACCAACCCCCTGTTTACGAAACTCAGCCGCTGACATGCCGGTATAACGTTTAAAAAACCGGTGGAAAGACGATTTACTGTTAAAACCCGAGTCGAGCAAAATATCCAGGATGGTCATTTCTGCATACTGTGGATCCAGTAACATTTGCTTGGCCCGGTTCACGCGGTACTCATTTACAAATTCAAAAAAATTCGTATTGAATTGTTTATTGATAATGCTGGATACGTCGCGGTAGTGAATGCCCACCTGCCGCGCAAAATCCTCGATATTCAAATTCTGTTTTAAATACAGCTGGTGTTTTTCCATAGTATTGCGGATACGTGCAATCGCATCGGGGGATATTTCCGCTGCCACTGCCGTCTCTTTTTCTTTGGGTTTATCTTTGGTTTCCAACAATTGGTGCGCGTACAACAAACTGTAAATAAAAAGTGCATTGACCAATAAAAAAGTAATGTAATTATCGAAAATGCCAAAGCTATCGGCCATCGTAAAACTGACTGATTGTCCAACCAAATGTACGATTAAAGACCACAACCAATTGCATGCAAAACCGAGCGTCAGTAACAATAGCCAATAAGGTCCCTGCAAACTCAAGCTTGAATAAAATTGCTTTAATTGCTGTTTATAGCGATAAATTTCCAATGCCGCCGCAAACGCATAGATTACCGGTAAAAACTTCAGGTAATGCCATAAATAACTCGCAAGCTGTGCCGAATGTGCAGTATTGGCATCGGGCAAGAAACGCAAGCGGTCGCTATCCAGGCCGCCCCAGAATACCAGCCCCGCAACCGCCAGCAAATTAAACAAATGCAACGCATCTTTGGCCTGCAATGAAAAATTGGCCCGGGTAATTGCCACGACATATAAGTACAGGCATACACTTTTCCCAACCACCGCAGTTGCCAACCCCAGTGACAAAATTATTTTCCAATGCTCACCGTGCAACCCGATATAGTCATTCCACAACAACAAATTACCCAGGGCGCTCGCCCCCACGCACATAAAAAATCCCGATAACAATTGCGACGCAATCGCTTTTTGTTTGGACAGCAGCCACTGGAAAATCACCAGCAGCACACAAACGGCAAGGGTGAGCACGAGGATGAGGTCGTGGATATTGAAGATGGGAGTTTTCATGGGTTGTTGTACGTCTTGTTATATGAATACGGCTAGTTTAGCAGGTGACGATTCTTCATCAAAAAAAAGGCCTTCCATACCCATCGTACTTTTGACTTGCCTATATATACGTTTTTCCATATATTTTAAAAACCATATATCCCGGCAAACGAGTCCATGAACATTTTCACCCCCGATTCCCTCTGCAAAACCCTTGCCGACCCCACTCGCGCGCGTATTGCGCTACTGGTCGCGCGCGAAAAGGAACTGTGTGTATGCGAGCTCACCTGCGCGCTCGATGAAATCCAGCCCAAAATTTCCCGTCATTTGGCGCTGCTGCGTGAATCCGGTTTGCTGGCGGATCGCCGTAAAGGACAGTGGGTGTATTACCGCTTACATCCGGATTTACCCACCTGGGTCACCAAAACATTGAAGACGATGCTCGATGCCAATCAGGAATGGTTGGAAGAAAATCACCAACGTTTGTGTGCGATGGAAGATCGGCCGAACCGCTGCTGTTAAAACATCATTATTTTTACGAGAAAGAAAATGAAAAAAATCAAAGTAGGTATCAACGGATTTGGTCGCATTGGCCGTTTGGCATTGCGCGCCAGTTGGAATTGGCCGGAATTTGAATTTGTGCAAATCAATGATCCAGCAGGTGATGCCGCCACCTTTGCACACTTGCTCAAGTTTGATTCCGTACACGGCCAGTGGGCGCAGGAAGCCAGCGCAGATGAGAATGGGATTTATATCGATGGTAAACGCATTGCCTTTACGCGCAATAAAACTATTTCGGAAACAGATTGGAGTGGTTGTGATCTGGTAATCGAATCGAGCGGTAAAATGCGCGAAGTGAAATTGTTGCAGGCCTATCTGGATCAAGGCGTAAAACGTGTCGTAGTAAGTGCGCCAGTAAAAGAGCCGGGGGTGTTAAATGTTGTGGTTGGTGTGAATCATCAACTGTTTGATCCGGCGGCGCATCGCATAGTCACCGCCGCCTCTTGTACCACTAATTGCCTGGCGCCCGTCGTTAAAGTGATTCATGAACAACTCCGGATTAAACACGGTGCTATCACCACTATCCACGATTTAACTAATACGCAATCGATACTCGACCAACCGCACAAAGATTTGCGCCGCGCCCGCGCATCCCATTCCAATTTAATTCCCACCAGCACCGGATCGGCCACCGCGATTGCGGAAATTTTTCCTGAATTGCGTGGCAAATTAAACGGCCATGCGGTGCGGGTTCCATTGGCGACGGGTTCATTGACCGATTGTGTGTTTGAGGTGGAACGCGGCACTAGCGTTGAGGAAGTGAATGCGCTGTTAAAAACCGCGAGCGAAACTTACTTGAAAGATATTCTGGGTTATGAGACGCGCCCACTGGTCTCCAGCGATTTTTGCGGCAATCCGCTGTCAGCTATTGTCGATGCGCTTTCTACTATGGTGGTTAACGAGACATTGGTAAAAATTTATGCCTGGTACGACAACGAGTGGGGCTATGCAAATCGCACGGCGGAGTTGGCGAAATTGGTTGGTTCGGTAAATTAAATGAATTTATTGTTTATTTTGCCTTTGGGTGTTGGGCATCGCTGCGCTCAGCCTACGCGGCCCGGCATAACCTACGGAGCACTTTGTAGATAATATGAGCCAATCATCGGCAATAAAACAATACGCCATTGTCACTGGAAATTATTGG
>JAJQJO010000282.1 GCA_021323495.1 Cellvibrio sp.
TCTGGTCCTGGGATTGGTAGTGTTGGCGTGGGCGCTGCTGGTATTGATGGTCAAATTTCCACGCATCGCCACCCAAACCGGTGCTGCCCGGGACGAAACGGGTAGTTGGGCCGATTACAAAACCCTGTTGCGCAACCGTAGTTTTATGTTTGGTGTGGCGGCGCAGTTCTTTTATGTAGGGGCACAAGTGTGTATCTGGAGTTTCCTGATCCGCTACGGGCAGGAGGCGGTGCCGGGTACGGGCGAGAAAACCTTGGCCAATTACCTGATGGGCTCACTGATAGTGTTTATGGTTGGTCGTTTTGTGGCGACGGCACTGATGGTACGTTTCCGGGCCGCCTGGCTAATGTGGATTTACGCGCTGGCCAATGTTGTCCTCTGCGCTTATGCGATGCTGGCTCCCGGTCACTCCGGCCTGCTTGCATTGGCAGCGACCAGCTTCTTTATGTCGCTGATGTTCCCTACTATTTTTGCTTTGAGTGTGAAGAGCCTCGGGCCTTTGGCCAAAGCCGGCTCATCATTGGTGATCATGGCGATAATTGGCGGTGCGGTGCTGACGGCGGTGATGGGTTTGGTATCGGATTTGACCTCTATCCACCTGGCGGTCGCTGTTCCCCTGGTGTGTTTCGCGGTGATTGCCTTTTACGCGCGCAGCCATGACCAGGCTGGAGTGGTGGTCCAATGATCGATGCGCATCAGCATTTCTGGCAACTGGATCAGCATGATTGCCGCTGGCCAACATCGGACCTGACACCGATTTATCGCGATTTTGGCCCGGAGGATTTATTGCCCCAGGCGCAGATGGCGGGCGTGACCGGTTCGGTGTTGGTCCAGTCCCAGGAAAGTGATGCGGATACCGATTATTTATTGGCCCTTGCCGGGCAGTCTGACTTTATCAAAGCGGTAGTAGGCTGGGTGGATTTGGCGGCAACAACTGCACCCGCACGCATCGCCCGGCTCGCACAGCTGCCCAAGTTGCGCGGCCTGCGCCCGATGTTGCAGTGCCGGCCGGAGGACGACTGGATTTTACGGCCGGAACTGGAGCCCGCGATTGCAGCGATGAAGGAGCACAAGCTGGCATTTGATGCGCTGGTCTACACCCGTCACTTGCCGCATCTGGAATTGTTTGCCCGACGTCATCCGGATTTGCCCATCGTTATTGACCATGCAGCCAAACCGGCGGTGATCGCTACTGACCAGCCGGTGGAGGAGTGGTGCATCGCCATGGGCCGCATCGCCACATTGGCTAACGTCTATTGCAAAATTTCAGGTTTGCCTACGGAAGCGGGTAAAGACCAGGGGACAGCGGAGCTCCTGCCGTACATACAATATTTGCTGCGCATCTTTGGTGCGCAGCGATTGATGTGGGGCAGCGATTGGCCTGTCATAGGCTTGGCGCCAAACAAGCAGCTATGTACCTATAAAAATTGGCTTAATCTTGTCCGTCATGCACTTACTGGATATAAAACGAGCGATATTGAAAGTGTTTTCATAGGTACAAGTTTGCGTTTTTATCGAATTGCGTAAAGTGGAACGCCGGCGGCTGGAGCCTGTGCGTAGAATCCTTTGGCAGCCGGGGATAAGTTTGGCCCTGGCTGCATATGCGGGTAAGAATCGTAAGGGATTCGGGGAAACTAATAACGAGAATAAACACTATGACTTCGATTATGACTAAAGAACTCGACAACGCTTTTTTGGATAGCAGTGACGACGGCGAGCGCAAATACCGCGCTCCGGCGTTGGAGAAAGGCTTGGATATCCTTGAATTGCTTGCACGCAATTCATCACCTATGACGACTTCGCAGATGGCGGCCGCGCTTGGCCGTTCGGTAAGCGAATTGTTCCGCATGGTACTTGCGCTTGAGTATCGCGGGTTTATCACCCAGATGCCGGACGGGCGCGATGGCTACATGCTCACCAATAAACTCTTCACCCTTGGCATCTCCCAGGGCACGGCTAAAACCCTGCTTGAAGTAGCGCTGCCGGTGATGAAAGAGTTGACCCGCGAGCTGGGGCAATCCTGCCATTTGGTGGTGCCGTCAGGCGACCAGATCGTGGTGGTTGCGCGGCTCGAAAGTCCGATGGACCTCGGTTTCTCGGTGCGCGTTGGCTACCGCCGCCGCCTCATCGATACTAACTCCGGCGCATTGCTCTACGGCTTTGCCACACCGGACGTACAGGCTGGTTGGCTGCCGTTATTATCGGCAACCGTGGACCTGGAGCGCATCGAGCGGTTCCTGGCCAAGGCGCGCAAAGGGGTCGACCAGGGTTATATCCAGCTCGCCAGCGATTTTGTCGATGGCGTAACGGATTTCTGTGTGCCCATCATCGGAGTGCACGGTGCCGCCGCCGTATTGATCATCCCGTTTATCCACATCAAATCCCAAGCCATAAGCGCGGAGCGGGTGCTGGAGCGGCTGCTGCAAGCGGCCGATAAAATCTCCAACGGCCTGATCGACTAACCTGTTTGACATCCACCACAAAAAGCCGGCTCGTGTAGTCGGCTTTTTTATGGGCGATCAAAAAACACAAGCGCGGGGTTGTCGCATTTTTTAGAAAAAGTCTAAATAACTATATGTGATTTCGGAACGGGTTCGGCTAAAATGATTTTTATTAGCAATTCCTATTTTAATTATAAAAAGAGGTTGTGTGGGTAAGTTTAATCGGCTTCCAACGCGTAGTTTCGGGTCTGGTTCAGGGCATGCTGCGGTACCTGTGTCCCTGTTAGGTTTCGGTGCAGCGCCGATTGGTAATCTCTACCAACCTTTAAGTGATGCGCAGGCGAAGGGCGCAATTGATTCGGCACTCGCTGCCGGTATTGGCTATTTCGACACTGCTCCCCATTACGGTTTTGGCCTGAGCGAAGCCCGTCTGGGTGCTGCACTGGCACAATCTCCCGCGGTTCAACCCGTCATTTCGAGCAAGGTAGGGCGGTTACTGGTGCCCAGTAGCTCCACTGCCAGCGTGCGCCACGGGTTTGCTGATGCCCCACCGCTGGAGCCACGCTTTGATTACAGTTACGACGGCGTCATGCGTTCCTTTGAGGCGAGCCTGAAGCGCCTGCAACGCGATCATATAGATATCCTTTTTGCCCACGATCTGGGGCCACTGACCCATGGCACAGATCATCCGGCACACTTCCGCACATTTATGGACGGCGGCTACCGCGCGATGAATGAATTGAAAGCGAGCGGCCGGGTGACAGCAATCGGCTTGGGGACCAACGAGTGGCAGATCTGTGAAGCCGCATTGAAGCACGGCGATTTTGATGGCTTCTTACTCGCTGGCCGCTACACCTTGTTGGAGCAAAGCGCCTGCGAAACTTTTCTTCCGCTCTGCGCCCGGCGCGGTGCATCAGTGATTCTCGGCGGACCATTTAATTCCGGTATTTTGGCGACCGGTGTAAAGAGCGCCGCTATCGCTAGCGGCAAAGTGCCGCTGCACTATAACTATGAACCGGCGCCCCAGGCGATTATTGACCGGGTTGCGCAACTCGAATCAGTGTGCGGGGAATTTGCTGTACCGCTCGCAGCGGCGGCATTGCAATTTCCAATTGCCCATCCACAAATTTGTTCGGTATTGGCGGGGCTTGCGACTGATGCCGAGGTGCAACAAGCAGTTGCCTGGATAAATACCCCGATTCCCGATGAACTCTGGCAGCAGCTGCGCGAGTGCGGATTGCTGCACCCGGCTGCACCCACTCCCGCTTGATTTTCAGGATTAACTATGACGCAAACCAACCCGGCCGCACCGCCAACAACAGCGCTAGCGCCAGTGATATTGCTGCACCCGGATGACAACATCCTGGTGTGTGTAAAACATATTTCCGTGGGTGACCGATTTTCGATTGACGGTGAAACCATCGTCAGTGCTGCTGCTATCGACGTTGGCCACAAGATTGCGCGCCGACCATTAAATGTGGGCGACAAAGTGTATCGCTATGGCGCGCCCATCGGTTCGATGACCGAGGCGGTCGCACCAGGTGAACACGTGCATATGCACAATATGAAAAGTGATTACATTCCCAGTCACACCCGCAGCCGCCAAAATAAAGACCGGAGTGAATCATGAGTAGTCCCGTTAATAACGCAATACATTTTTCTGGTTGGCAACGCGCTGATGGTCGCAAAGGTATTCGCAATGTAATTGTGGTTGCTTACCTGGTTGAATGTGCCCATCACGTCACACGCAGGATTGTGAATCTCGCTAATGATATGGACGTGCATTTAATTGGCTTTCCCGGTTGTTATCCCAACCAATACGCCTACGAAATGATGCGCGCGGTTTGCACCCATCCGAATGTTGGTGGTGCATTGCTGGTATCGCTCGGCTGTGAAAGTATGAATCGTGAAAAATTATTGCGCGATATCCTCGCCAGCGGCCGCCCTGCAGAGTTGTTGGTAATCCAGGAAGCGGGCGGTACTAAAAGCACGATTGAGTTGGGCGTTGCTGCAGTAAAAAGGTTGCAAGGTGAAGCGGCAAAAGTGGCGCGCGTGCCCATGTATTTAAATGAATTAATTGTGGGGACTATTTGTGGTGGCTCTGATGGCACCAGTGGTATCAGCGCAAACCCTGCGGTAGGGCGCTGCTTTGATGCGCTGGTGGCGGCCGATGCTATTTGTATCTTTGAAGAGACCGGCGAATTAATCGGCTGTGAAACCATTATGGCGGAGCGCGCAATTACCCCGGAGTTGGGCGCTGAAATCGAAGCCTGCGTGGCCAAAGCGGAACATTACTATCGCGTAATGGGGTTTGGCAGTTTCGCACCGGGTAATGCCGATGGTGGCCTGACAACGCTCGAAGAAAAATCCATGGGTGCCTATTCCAAATCAGGCTCATCGCCCATCAGTGGCCTGATTAAACCGGGTGATATCCCGCCTGCCGGTGGCTTGTATTTATTGGATGTAGTGCCCGATGGTGAGCCGCGTTTTGGCTTCCCGAATATTTCTGATAATGCCGAAATTATCGAATTAATTGCCTGCGGTTCCCATGTCATTTTATTTACTACCGGACGCGGTTCAGTAGTGGGTTCGGCAATTTCCCCGGTAATTAAAGTGTGCGCCAATCCGGAAACCTATCGCCGTCTGGCAGGGGATATGGATGTGAATGCCGGGCGTATTTTGGAAGGTGAAGCAACACTCGATGAAGTGGGCGCAGAAATTTTGCAAAACGTTATCGATGTGGCATCGGGCCAACGCAGCGTATCGGAAGAGCTGGGGCATCAGGAATTTATTTTGACCTACAAAGCGTTTGAGCCAATTGGTCCAAGTTGTCTGCCGGTAAGGCAGATTGCGTGA